>JAQYVW010000098.1 GCA_030145325.1 Desulfurivibrionaceae bacterium | reverse complement strand
TGGTGGAACTCAAGGTGAGTATCGCCACCGGCACCCCCAAGTCCATCCGGCAGGCCCCGGCCATTGCCAGTGTCATCACCGCCGCCGATATCCAGCGAACAGGAGCCACCACCTTTGAGGAGGCGCTGGAAACGGTGCCGGGACTGCATATCTCCGAGTCCAGTCTCCAGGGGCTGCCCATTTATTCTCTGCGCGGCATCCATACCAATCTCTCTCCCCAGATGCTGTTTCAAGTCAACGGGCTGCCCGTGAAATATACCTATAGCGGCATCGTTCCCTCCCAGCTGCGGCTGCCGGTTTCGGTTATTTCCCGGATTGAGGTGGTGCGGGGTCCGGGTTCGGCGGTACATGGGGCCGATGCTTTCAGCGGCACCATCAACGTGATCACCAAGGAAGGCAAAGAGATCAATGGTAGTGAGGGCGGCTTAGGGTATGGGTCCTTTGAGAGCAAGAACGGTTGGGGGTTGCATGGCGGTGAACGAAACGGCTGGGAATATATGGTTAGCGCCGATTATTTCAAGACCGCTGGCGACAAGGATCGGATTATTGACTCGGACCTGCAAACCGGTCTCGATGCCGCTCTCAACAGCGCGTTTGCCCTGCCTGCGGCCTCTCTAGCTCCCGGTTCTGTCAGCAGCGGGACGGAAAATATGGACATGCGGTTGAGCGTGGCCAAGGAAAACTGGCGGTTACGGTTGTGGGGCGCACTTTCCAGATTTGGTTTGGGGGTTGGTCTCACTCCGGCGCTGGATACCTTTTCGCGATCAGAGCGGTCGATTTATCAGGGGGATCTGTCCTATGAGAATGATGATGTGGCGGAAGACTGGCAATTGAGCGGCCGGTTCAGTTATCTCTATCACCATTCGGATGTCCTCGCGCGGCTTTTTCCGCCCGGCGCCCTGTTGCCCATCGGCAGCGACGGCAATATCGGTTCGGCACCCAATGCCGGTTTTGTGTTGTTCTCCGACGGCGTCTTCGGTCAGCCCATTGTCGATGAAGAACAGACCTCTCTTGATCTTACCGCTCTCTACGAGGGCGTGGCTGATCATCGGTTGCGGTTCGGGGTCGGGGGGCGGCATATCGAGGATGTCACCGATAATTACAAAAATTTCGGTCCCGGGGTTATCGACACCACTACCCTGTTGGCGCCGCCGGCCATCAATGTAATCGATGGCACCCTTACCCATCTTAACGGCGATAGCCCCTTTATCTTCATGAACGCTCAGGAGCGGACCATCTGGTACGGATCGTTGCAGGATGAGTGGGCTTTTGCCGATAAGTGGGAACTCACCCTGGGTGTCCGTTACGATAATTACTCTGATTTTGGCGATACGGTGAATCCGCGCGCAGCCCTGGTATGGGAAGCGACGCAAGCTCTTACCACCAAGCTGCTCTATGGCTCGGCCTTTCGGCCGCCCTCCTTTGCCGAATTTTATCTGGTCAACAACCCTTCCGCCGCGGGCAATGCCAATTTGACCCCCGAGACCATCGATACCTATGAGCTGGTTTTTGACTATCAGCCGAGCAAGGACCTCCGCTGGGTTTTCAACCTTTTTGCCTATGAGGCCAAGGACCTGATCGAATTTGTTCCCGATCCGGCTCCCGCTTCCACTGTTACGGCCAGTAATGCCCGCAATCAGCAAGGGCGTGGTTTTGAGCTGGAGGTGGACTGGCTTGCCACCGATACCTTGCGTTTGCGGGGTAATGTTGCCCATCAGCGCTCCACTGATAAAGACAGTGATGCGCTGGTCGCCAATGCCCCGGCCTGGCAGGCCTACCTCAACGGGCACTGGCAGTTCCAGTCGAACTGGTCGTTGGACGGTCAGTATTTCTGGATCGGCGAGCGCCACCGCGCCGCCGGCGATACCCGGGCCGAGATCAAGGACAACGACTGGGTCAACCTCACCCTGCGGCGGCAGAATATCGCCAAACACTGGCAGTTGTCCCTGGCCGCCCGCAATGTCTTTGACGAGGATATCCGTGAGCCCGTTCTCGCCGCCGCCATTACCAACGACCTGCCCATGGAGGGTCGCAGTCTCTGGGCCGAGGCGCGCTATTCCTTCTGAGTGAATGTCTTTTATGTTAATTCGTTCCCAGCCCCAGAAGCTTTCGTTGCGGAAGCGCGTCGCTTTACTGCTGACACTGGTTGCGATGCTCCCGGGATTTATATGGGGGCAATCGGTGGCCGCAGCGCCGCCAGCGGTCAGCGAGTACGAACTGCAGGCGGTGTATCTTTACAATTTTCTGCGCTTCGTCTCCTGGCCCCAGGCGAAGGGTGAGGTGTCCGGCGTCAAGGTGATCGCCGTTGTCGGCCATTCGCCCATTGAAGCCGCTCTCAAGCAATTACAAGCCAAGCTTGCCCGCTCCGGCAAGGGTTCTTCCCTGGTTGTCACCTTTCACGGCGCGTACCGTGCCGGCATGAATCTGCGTGACTGCCATCTGCTCTATGTGGCTGATTCTGAAAAAAACAATTTCCCCCAAATTATTGCCAGTCTTGGCCGGGCGTCGGTTCTCACCGTGGCCGAAGGTAAATCATTTTTGTCGGCCGGTGGCATGATCGCCTTGCTCCGCCAAGATAATTCGTTGCGTTGGGCCATCAATCGCCGACCGTTTATCGGCACCGGCCTGCAGTTGCGAGCCAAACTGCTGGAGATGGCGGTCAATATTGTCGGGGATAAATCATCGCTGGAAAACGAAGGAGAGGTTCTTTGGTTCGCTTCCGTAATCTGACCATCCGGCAGAAGATCACCTTTATCCTGATGGGGACCACTTCGCTGGCCGTGCTGGCGGCCTGTGTGATCTTTTACGCCCTGGTTATCAATCAATACCGACAGTCCTATGACAATGAGCTCGGCAGCCTTGCCAAGGTGGTGGGGGTTAATTGCCATGCCGCCCTGGTCTTCGATGTAGCGGAAGATGCGAACAATATGCTTGCTTCTCTCAGCTACCATCCCTCAATTATTTCCGCCCAGGTGCATACCGCATCCGGGGAGTTGTTTGCCGATTACAGCAGCAACGATGCGGCCGTTGTCGGAGCAGAGAGAGGGCATTCGTTGCCGGGGGTGTTGCGGGTGCAGCAGGAACTTGTTCTGGATGGGAGTAAAATAGGCACCATCACCCTTGTCGATGATATGCGGGTCCTTCATGCCTTTAACCGGATGGCCACCGTCACCGTCGGGGTGGTTGTGGCCATGGTTCTGGGGCTGACCTTTCTGCTGGCCGGTCGGTTGCGGGAGATTATTGCCCAGCCGATCAGTGAGTTGGCGGCGTTGTCACGGCGGGTGACCGAGGAACAGGATTATTCGTTGCGGGCGGTGAAGCATGGCACCGATGAGGTGGGCAATCTGGTCGAGGCCTTTAACCGGATGCTTCTACAGATCGAGGAGCGCAACGTCGAGTTGCTGGGGAGTGAACACCGCTTCCGGACCTTGGTGAACCAGGCGGTGGACGCTTTTTCCCTGCATGATGAACAGGGGCGTTTTGTCGATGCCAATAAGCGTGCCTGTGAAAGCCTCGGCTATAACCGGGAAGAGTTGCTGGCGATGAACCTTGCCGATGTGGAAGTGGATCTTGATCGGGAAAGATATCGAGAGAAGTATTGGCAGGCGTTGGCCGTTGAAAACCCGATCACCACCGAGGCCTTTCATCGCAGCAAGGATGGTGCTACCTTCCCGGTGGAGGTGCGGATGGGGCTCCTTGAACTGGGCGACCAGCGGTATGTGATGGCGATGAGCCGTGACATCTCCGAGCGGTTACAGGTTGCCGAGGAGAAGCGGCAGCTGGAAAACCAACTGCAGCAGGCCCATAAGATGGAGTCCATCGGTACCCTGGCCGGCGGTATCGCCCATGACTTCAATAATATTCTTTCGCCGATCTTCGGTTATCTGGAGTTGGCGTTGTTGCGGGGCCAGGACGATGCTATCAAAGTCTATTTGCAGCATGTGCTCAAGGCCGCCAACCGGGCCAGGGGGCTGGTGCAGCAGATTCTTACCTTCAGCCGTCAGGAGGTGCAGAAGCAAGCTCCCATCGAGATGGACGTTATCGTCAAGGAGGCCCTCAAGCTGTTGCGGGCGACGATTCCTGCGAATATTGAAATCGTGCAGCAGATTGGTCCCGACCGTGGGCTGGTTCTGGCCAATCCTACCCAGATTCACCAGATTCTGATGAACCTCTGCACCAATGCCTATTATGCGATGCGGGAAACTGGCGGCGTGTTGCGGGTTGCCTTGACACCAGTTGAACTCAACGCGGAGATGGTCCGAAATATTAATCTGAACCCGGGTAAATATCTGCGCCTTGAGGTCAGTGATACCGGTTCCGGCATGGATGAAGAGACCCTGTCCAAGATTTTTGATCCCTTCTTCTCCACCAAACCCATGGGGGACGGCACCGGCTTGGGTCTGTCGGTGGTGCATGGGATTGTGAAGAATCACGGCGGCTCCATCACCGTGGTCAGTGAGTTGGGGGAGGGAACAACATTTTATGTTTTTCTGCCGGTGGCGCCATCGGCAGGTTCCGCGGTGGGGGAGAAAATCCCGACTACAGAGGTTTCCCACGCCGGCAATGAACATATTTTGCTTGTTGACGATGAAAAAGAGGTTGTCAACATGGAAAAAGAGATGTTGGGTTCGTTTGGATATCGGGTGACGGTTTGCACCTGTCCTGAGGAGGCGTTGCAGTTGTTTCGGACGCAACCCGAGGTGTTTGACCTGGTGATCACCGATATGACCATGCCGAAGATGACCGGCGACCATCTGGCCAGCGCGATCCTGGCCATCCGGGCCGACATGCCGGTGATTCTCTGCACCGGCTTCAGTGAAAAAATTAACAAGGACAAGGCCATGGCCATGGGGATTCGGGAATATGTGGTGAAGCCATTCGATATGAATGACTTTGTTGCCGTGGTGCGGAAGGTTTTGGGTGCAGGCGGCAGGGGTGATTAAGCCGGGCGGTGGTGAGTCGGTGGCCGTGGCCATGAGCGGCGGGGTGGACAGTTCGGTGACCGCCGCCATCCTTAAGCAACAGGGCTACGCGGTGCGCGGGGTGTTCATGGCCTTTGGCCAGCCCGATCTCTCGGCGCAGATTGAGCGCGTGGAGCAGGTGGCGGCAAAGCTTGCGGTTCGGCTGGATGTTATTGATGTTGAGGATGTTTTTCGCGCCAAGGTGCTTGATTATTTTTGCGATGCCTATCTTGCCGGGCGCACCCCTAACCCGTGTGTGGTCTGTAATCCCAATGTTAAATTCGGTCGTTTGTTGGCGGCGGCGCAGGAACTGGGCGCAGAGTTACTGGCCACCGGCCATTACGCCCGCTTGCAGCATTCCGAAGGCCAGGTGCGGTTATTGAAGGGGCTGGATCCCAAAAAAGACCAGTCTTATTTTCTGCACCGGCTGGGACAGAGTCAACTCGCTTCACTTCTCTTTCCCCTGGGCGCTTACACCAAGGAGCATGTGCGGGAACTGGCCGCCGAGTTCGGGATCGCCGGGGTACACGGCAGCGAGAGCCAGGATGTCTGCTTCCTGCAGGGAACTACGGTGGCCGCATTTCTCGAAGCACATGGGCCGACGCCTGTAGATGGTGAGATTGTGCGCGGTGACGGCACTGTCCTTGGTCGCCATCACGGCATCCATCGTTACACCATCGGTCAGCGGCGCGGCCTGGGCATCCCTGACGCCACCCCCTATTATGTGGTCGAACTTGACGCCGCAAACAATCGAGTGGTGGTGGGCAAGGATGATGAACTGTGGCGGGATGTTTTATCTCTCCGCCAAGTGACTTGGAACGCAGGAAAACCGCCGCAGTTGCCGGTGCGGTTGGCGGTGAAGATTCGCTACAGTCACAGCGGTGCCGAGGCCACCATTGAGCCGGAGGATGATGATGGTCGTTTTGTGGTTCGTTTCGATTCACCACAACGGGCAGTGGCCCCGGGCCAGTTCGCGGTTTTCTATGATGATGACGAGGTGGTTGGCGGCGGCGAGATTGTTTGATGAGGGGGGGGCGTTACCGCCGTGCTCACCGCATCCTTTCACAGGTTGGCGGGTCCGGTGGCTCCGGCAGCTTACCGGTGAAACTGGTTAGGGTTTCTTTTGTTACCTTGAAGTGATAGGGGGATGCTGATGCTGGCAGATACCCCTTGGCTGTGCTCAACGCATCGGTTTTTGCCGCGCACTCCATGCGGATAACCAACTCATCACCGCTAAAATCCTTCAACTCAACCAGATTCTCCACGGAGCCGCAGAGGAATTTGTGGCTGTCCGGTTGCGTGCCGATCACCTTTTTATCCCGGGCACGATCGCCTCGATAGACAATCTTGCCGTTATCTTCCTTGTATTCTACGGACCGGCGTTGGCCACCGCTCAAAACGGTGAGAAACCGATCCGCCTTGGTGCCGATGATGTAATCGGTCTTGTACCAATAGGCGGTGGCGGTGCATTGCTGGTCGCCATCGGTGAACGGGGCGTTGCCTACATACAAATGGCTGGCGCAGCCACTGAACAGAAAACCAAGCAGGATCACGGTAAGCTTTTTCATAATATTCTCCCTCTGTTATTCAGAGACCATGGAACGAATGCCTTCTCCCACCGCCGGGACTTCCCAGTAAGCGGTATGGGCGGCCAGATGCAGTTTGCCGGTATTGACGGAATAATCCTCCGCCCACCACCCCTGATTTGCATCATCATTGAGATACGCTGCGGCAATTTGCACATTGTCCAGGGCGGAGCCGAAGATATGGCCGGAAACCACCGGATCATTTTGGTCATAATAGTTCCGCCAGGGGAATTTGCCGGTACCGGACCCTAGGTCTTCAATGTGGTCGCGGCCAGTGACCTTGAACATCTCCAAACCCAGAGGCGACCCCATGCTCAGCCAGCCCAAAACCGGCCAGGATAGACGGTTGTCGCGATTAAAATAATCGCCTTGCCGCATCAGGCTGTTGATGACATCAAAGGAGTAAACGGTGCCTAGGCTGTGCGCCACTATGTAGCAGGGGTTGCCGGCCTCGTGGTAGCCGAGAATCTTGTCGGTTAAGCCCTGGCGGATCTTTTCCGCCGTGCTGTTTTGGGACAGGGAGATGACCACGTCGCCGGCCAGATCGATGACGGCCTGGGCAAGTTTCCCGGCAAGGGGATCGGCGATGAACAACCGGCTCAGTTGCTGGTACTTGTCCAGAACCTCGTTGTTGAGGTTCTCGTATTTGTAGAGTACGGCCTCGTAGTCGAGATCCAGGTCCCCCAGCCGGCTGGCCAGCAACTCGCGAATCAACTCATCCTGATGGAGATCATCGTCGTCACCGGTTTGCACCCCATGCACCACGATGATTTTCCGTTGTTTTTCCGGATCGAGAGCCATAGTTCCCTCCTTGTCGTCAGGGTTCCTTAATGTAAGTCGTTATTATCGCCATCAAACATAACAGGCCCGCCCTTACCTGACAACAAATATGACCGTCTGCTTTTTTGGGTCATTTTTCCGGCTACTGCGACAACTTAAACCGGGCGCTTCTTGTCTGTTGCTATGTGAGAAAAAACTTGAACAAAAACTGAAGATTTTGTCATGAACCCCTGCAGTCATCATTGGCAATCGCCATGTCTGGGTGATAGAGGCTGATTACCGCCTTCGAAATGGCAATGGGATTACTGTTTCAAGTCCGCTTGCCAAGATGGTTTTTTTGGAGTCATATGGCTTCTGCTTTTGAAACCGGGGTTATGGGGTGGGGTAGGCTTGAATGTTGTTCCACCCGGGGTGTTTAGTGACGTATATCCGGGCAGTGCGGCGGCTTGTAATGCCAATTCGGTCGCATTGCTGTTGACTGAGAGAAAGAACGGGATGAGTACTAAGAAAAAAATCAAAAGAACCGTGGCCATCGCCACCTTGGGCTGCAAGGTCAACCAGTACGAATCCGCCTCCTTTCAGAGCGGATTTGAGGAACTGGGGTTGGAGTTGGTACCCATTAAGGAAGACGTCGATGTCTGCGTGATCAACACCTGTGCGGTGACCGGCAAGGCCGGGGCGCAGTCACGGCGATTGGTCCGCAAGGTGCTGCGCGAGCATCCCAAGGCGCGGGTGGTGGTGACTGGATGTTTCGCCCAGATCGCCTCCCAGGAGATCGTCGAGCTTGCCGACCGGCCCATCTGTATCGTCGGCAACGGTTACAAGCATCTGCTGGTGGATATCGCCGTGGCCGAGCAGCACTGCGACTTGGAGATGTATATGGGCGATATCGGGGCCAGGAAGGAGATCTGCGATCTGCCGGTGCGCCGCTTTGCCGATCGCACCCGGGCCTATCTGCGGGTGCAGGACGGCTGCAACCGTTTCTGTTCTTATTGTATAGTTCCTTACTCGCGGGGCCGCTGTCGCAGCCAGAGCCCGGACAAGGTGCTGGAGCAGGTGGGGGTTTTTGCCGCCGAAGGGTATAAGGAGCTGGTGATCACCGGTATCCATACCGGCGCTTACGGCCATGACCTTGAGCCGAGGATGGAGCTGCTGGATCTGGTTAAGAGTATGGCCAACCGCTTTTCGGATCTGCGCTATCGTTTGAGTTCCCTTGAGCCCACAGAAATTTCCGATGAGTTGCTGGATTTCATGGCTGCCACTGATTGTTTGATGCCACATTTTCATATCCCCTTGCAGAGTGGCGATGATGGGGTGTTGAAGCAAATGAATCGCCGTTATACCGGCGCCGCCTTTGCCGAGATCGTTAACCGTTGTGCCGCCAAGCTTCCCGGCGCCGCCTTTGGGATCGACGTGCTGGTCGGGTTCCCCGGTGAGTCTGAGGCAGCCTTTCAGAATACCTATGACCTGCTGGCGTCGTTGCCGGTTACCTATCTGCATGTCTTCCCCTATTCTCCGCGGCCGGGCACGGTGGCGGCCGCCATGGCCGATCAGATTCCCGGGCCGGTCAAGGAAGAAAGGGTTGCGATCCTCAAG
>JAQYVW010000097.1 GCA_030145325.1 Desulfurivibrionaceae bacterium | reverse complement strand
AGCGACAGTCATACGCCGCTAAGGAAAACAAAAAGAAGGGAGGGAGTCATGAAAGCGCCAAGGAAGTCACGGTCTATTCTCGTAACACTACTCATTTTGGGATTGGCCTGCACACTGCCAACTTATGTCATGGCCAAGGTTAGTGGGCAATGTTCTAACTGTCACACCATGCATGCTAGTCAAACACAAAGTGGTGATCGCCTTGATTCATGGGATCTTACCGGTGCGCCGCGCGGGGCTCTACTCGCGAACAGCTGTGCGGGTTGCCACACATCCAGTACTACAACCAACCGGCGCGACCCGATAACCAAGGCTCCTTACGTTGTAATGCCTGGGGCTCCCCAAGATGGAGCAATACTTCCGGGTGGATACATCAATATTAACAACGACGAGCACACCCAGCACTCCGTGACCACAGTTGCAGGTATAACCGCAGGATTATCAGTGCCTCCGGGGTACCTTTCAACCGACAACGGACCACGCCCTGACCAAGCATGGACCAGCGGTGAATTGACTTGCGCTGGCACCAACGGTTGCCACGGCGACCCAGAAATTACAGACGAAGGGAAGTCAGTATCCGGCATTCACCATCGAGCAACTGCGGTTGGCTATCGCGGCCTATACGGCATTAACGGCGTAGAGAGCACTGGCTATCTAGCCGTCAACAATGGCTACTCAGGTGTAAATGGCGGAGCCGCGACAACGACAACCATTAGTGCTTTATGCGCCGAGTGCCACGGTGCTTTCCATGATTTGACAGGCGACACCGACGCTAACAACGGCGAAACTCCATCGGCATGGATTCGCCATCCCACAGATTTTGCCTTGGCAGACGCTGTCCAAACCAATGACGACTATGCCTCTTATAAAAAATCCACCTTGGCCTACAACGAAGAGGTTCCGGTGGGTTCGGTTGCCAACAACGCAAGTGTAAGTGTTGATGGCGTCGGAACGGCTTTCACCAACTGGCCAGCGGACGGAAACGCCATCGTCATCTGCCTCTCTTGCCATCGCGCCCATGGCTCGGATAATGCAGACCTCTTGCGCTGGAGCTACGGTGGCATGGTCGCAGGTGGTGGCGGCAACGATGGCACTGGCTGTTTCCGTTGCCATACCACTAAGGATTAACGAAACAAGACCGGGTTTTGCTACTTACCCGAACGACAAAAGCCCCATGCCGCAAAATGCGGCATGGGGCTTTTGTCGTTTTCAAACATCCCAAAAACCCTAACAACCCAACTTAAATGAAGAAATTATTGCATCCCACTTGCCTCAACAGAGTAATATGGTAAGTTGTGCAATGAACAATATCCAACGTTCGTAACCGAAGTGCAGATCAGGGTAAGACAAAACTGCCTGAACCTCCACGGCTGTGGTCACAACCACAGGGGAAACAATGAACAAAACAAACGCACACACAAACAGACCATCCCGCAAAAAATATTACTTATTCCACCAGATGACTGTACACTGGCTGCTAATCGGCTTAGTTCTTTGCCTCTCTCCCGCCCTCGCTTCGGCCAAGGCAGGAATTCAAACGATTTCACCACCGAACAACGCTTGGGTAACAGAAAAAAAACTATTTCTGGCTGGAAAAACAAACAAATCTGCCACCCAAGTCACCATCCAAGGGGTCGGCATTAACAATAAGGGTAGCATCCCCGTTAAGGGAGGGGCCTTTGGCGCTATGATCACCCTTAGCAACGGCCTCAACACCATCGTGGTCAGCAACGGTAAAACAAAAAATACAACTAAAGTATTTTATACCCCGCCCGACAAAAAAAATTATACCATTCCCAAAGGCTTCAAACGCTTTTACCTCCACACCAACCCCACCGTACTGAACTGTAAGGAATGTCATCGCCTAAAACGCGGGGCCTATAATTTCAAACGAGTAATTCCGGCCCAGGCCAACTGCACCACAGGCAAATGTCATGCCGACCAAGGCAAGGCGCCCCATGTCCATGGCCCGGTGGGAGCTGGGTTCTGTATTTCCTGTCACAGCCCACATGGCTCGTTCAAACCCATGCAAATAGAACGAAGTGGCCCAGAACTCTGCCTTGTCTGTCACCAACAAAAAGAGGACGAACTCAAAATGGCAGTGGTTCACCCCCCGGTGAAAGAGGGCTGCACCGACTGTCACGATCCACATCAATCAAAAATGCGCTTTCAACTCCGTGGCAACGGCAAAACCGTCAGTAGCCTCTGCTTTGAGTGCCACGAAGAAACCATCTTCACCAAAGCTCACCGCCACGGACCTGTAGGATCAGGAGATTGTATCGCTTGCCATCGCCCCCACGCAGGAAAGTACAAGAAACTACTTATCGCACCGACCGCAAAAGGAGAACTTTGCTTCAAATGCCACCAAGATCGCAAAGAGGGCTTCAACCAGAAATATGTCCACGCACCGGTGGCCAAGGACTGCGGCAACTGCCACGACCCGCACAGCTCGAAATACCGCTACCAATTAATTAAGGAAACAAAAACTCTTTGCGAGAGTTGCCATCGCAAAAGCACCCCTGCCATCTATAAAGATATGGATGCCAAGGTCAAGCACCCGCCGGTTGCAAAGGGGCACTGCACCGACTGCCACGCCGTCCATTCGTCAAACTATAAACCTCTGCTGAAAAACTCCACCGAGAAACTCTGTTTCAGCTGTCATGTTGACCTCGGCGATGAGGTTGCAGAGTCAAAACATCGGCACGGACCCGTCAAAACCGGAGATTGCACCAGCTGCCACCAGGTACATGGCTCCGAGTTCGCAAAACTATTAGTTCGGTATTTTCCAGGTAACTTCTATAGCGCCTATAAACCTGGCCAGTACAATCTCTGCTTCGGTTGCCACAACAAGGATATAGCCAAAAAGAAATTCACCACCACCTTAACCAATTTCCGAGACGGTAAGTACAACCTTCATTATTTTCACGTCAACATGAAAAAGGGACGAACCTGCATTGCCTGCCACGACCCACACGCCAGCAATCAAAACAAACATATACGCTACGAAGTGCCGTTCGGTAACTGGTCTTACCCGATCAACTTCACCAAACGATCCACAGGAGGAACCTGTATTGTCGGCTGCCATGCACCGAAAACTTATGATCGTAAAAATCCGAAGATTACGCCAAGCCGATAAAAAAACCAACCCGGTTAGAAACGTGAAACGCACGGCCCCGGTTTTCCCGTTTTCATTCTACCGTCTTGACGACCAAGATATTGGACAACACCAAAAGCCGGGCGACAATAATGACCACCACTACCTTGTCAGCAAAAACAGCCAGGTCGCCTGCGGCCTTACTTCTGCTGGGAATATCCGCTCTTACCGCCAACCCGGCCATGGCCAACAGCATAGGAGGCAATGCCGGGTTAAATCACGGAATTTCTGGTGGTCAAGGTAAAGAGACCCTCCAACGACTCAGCCAACGCTACTCAACAACCTTCAGCTCCGAAATAACCTCCGCTATGCAACTGGGGAGCAGCGTTAACTACAATAAAAACTGGGGAGAAGGGAGAGGGACTAGCGAATCAATATCCCCAAACGCAAACTTGAACGTACGTAATGACATTTTCTCTGCTTCCCTCTCGGCCATGACTTCCAGCCAGGTTCCAAATAATAGCCCAAACAGTGCCAGCACAGCATGGCAAACATCCTGGGCCAGTACCTGGAATAAAGAATTTTGGCCTACCATCCGCATAAATTATGGAGAAAGTGAGGCAACAAACGACGTCAACCCGAAAACAAGCGATAGCGAACAAAAGAACCTGGCCATCGGTACCAGTTTAGACTTACTTCTGGCCAAGATTAATTATAACTACAGCCAAAGTAACGGTATCAACAACCCCGATCAGAGTGAAAATAAAAGCGCGAATCATACGGCGTCTATAAAAGCCAACCACTCTTTCTGGAGTGGCAGGATGGCGGTAACTTTTTCACAACAATACAGTGAAAGTAGCAGTGAGCAAATTCATCGTCCCACCACCAACAAAATGGTGGAAGATGCGACACAAATTGCCCTGACTACCGCCGGAATACCCCAAGAGGTTCTTTCCGGAGAGCTGCAACTGGAACCAGCACTATCAGACAATGATTTCAATACTGTTGCCACAACCATCTCCCCGGATCAAAAAATGAACCTCGGTTTCAAATTTAGTCAGAAAGAAGATGTAAACCGAATCTATCTCTATGTCGACCCCGAGGCAGAGATACCACTCACCAGCACCAACGTTGCTGCTCTCCGCTTCAACCTTTACTCCAGCACAGATGAATCTGGTTCTTTATGGACCACGGTTACACCAGATCTAGTCCCAAGCTATGACCCTGCCAACAGTCGTATCATCCTTGACATACCCAACATCCAGGGAAAATACCTGAAAATTGTTGCAGTGGCTTGGCCCGCAACCCCCGACATCACTTTGACTGAAGTGCAAACTTCTTATCGATATGCAGGGTCTATAAACTCAATCATCAGCAGGAAGCAACGGCAAATTAGTCACCTAACCAACCTCGCTATAAACACGAAAATTACTGACAAAATACCCATCGGATACACCTTATCACTAGCAAAAAATAATTCCGGCGTTAATGAATCAAAGAATCTCCGTCAGGCGGCAAACATCAAGTGGAACCTACATCGGTATTGTCAACCAAGCTTCAGTGTCAACGAAAGCAAGAGTAATGACAACGACTCCCCCACAACAAAAAGCCGCTCCTATTCACTGCAGGTAAACTCCTCACCCATCCCATCCGTTGACCTCGCCATGGGCACCTCGCGTTTTGATACCTTCACGGAAGGCACACTGCTTGCCCGCAACAAGCGCTATTCTTTCAGCCTGGCCGCAGCATTCTACCCAGATCTAAACGGATCATTCAGCCTCAGCCACTCAATATACGATTACAAACAGCTAAACCAATACTCGTCGTCTTGGAACGCCAGCGCCAACCTGACCTCACGACTCAGCTCCAAACTGACAACAAACCTAAGCATTAATCATACTAAATCAAAAACAGCAACTCCCTACACAGCCAGCCCATATTCCGAAGCCACCAATTCAGCCATCAATGTCAACATTCGCCCCTCGGATATTCTCTCTCTACGTGTCAGCGCCTCTACAAGTTGGGCCGACGGACAGGAAAACGCACCAATCTCCCACCAAATATCTGGGACCCTGGCTCTTATTCGCACTGCCAAAACGCAGCTTTCGACCGGCTTTTCATATACTAAAAAAGACACCGCTGACAAAAAAAGCATCAGAGCATCATGGGGATGGACGCTCAGCCGTTTTTTTTCCTTACGCACAAACGGCAATTTTACCCTTGATGAGCCCAGACTCTGGAATATTAACAGCCAACTTTCATCAAGATTTTAAAAGATCTCGGGAACCAATAGCCATGCGAACATTTTTTCACCTGCTAACCTGCCTGCTTCTTATTTTCACCTTAGCTGGTTGCGGCACCAGATCGACAACCGAATCATTCCTTCGCGAACAGGTGGATCTTGCCTATATTAAGCGAATCGCCATCCTCACTTTTGAAAATCACACCAAAGATAAGTTCGCCGCCCCACGCGCCAGGGATCTAGCAACAACCCAAATTCTTTCACAACGGATCTTTGATGTTGTCGATAAGGGCCAGGTTGACAGCGCCCTCCGCGAAGAAGCTATAAAACCCGGACTACCACTAGACGAATTGACCACAAAACGACTGGGGCAACGCCTCAGTGTCCAGGCCTTTCTCCTCGGCAGCGTTGATCATGTGGGCGAACAAAACAAAGGCGCATCAACATTTCCAGAAATATCCCTTACGATGCGACTGATCGACAGCAAGACCTCCTTAGTTCTTTGGCAAGCAAGCGGCGCCGGGAGCGGCTATTCCGTAATAGATCGTCTTTTCGGTCTTAACCCCAAAGATGCCTTCGAGGTCAGCATGTCATTAATCGATGCCATATTATCATCATTACCTGGGGCAATCTCACTGGACCAGTCCCCAAATCCTGTAGGCAATGAACAAAAGTTACTTTTAAACACCACGCCCTGAGACAAATCAATGCCCCTACGTCTCCTAACTCTACTGCTAGCTCTCTTTTGTGCCCTTGCTTGGCAGAACAGCGCAGAGGCGACCGGAGTAAAGATAGCCATTTTCCCTCTACAGGATCTTAGTCATGGTGACGACGGCGTCAACTGGCCGTTAACCGAACAATTACACAACGACTTGACGGAGAAAGGACTAGAGGTCGTCTCACGCCAAGCGGTGGTTTCGTTCATGGTACGCCATCGAATCCGAGTTTTGGGACAACTTGAAAACTACCACATCCGCACCGCCAAGAAAGAGTTAGGCGTAAAGCTGATCCTTATCGGTTCAATCTGCCAACAAAAAGAAAAACCTGGGCCAGCATTGGCCTTAGTCCTCTATCTGCTCCGCACCGAAGACGGCAAAACGACATGGGCCAACACAGCGGATCTTTGCTGCGCAGACACCAGACGCTTACTAGGGATCAACGAACCTAAATCCATTGAAGACCTATACCCTCTCCTCAGCCACAACATCCTTTCCCTATGGCCTTCCAACCTTAGCATGCAAGCAAAGCATCAGCGAAGTGTAGATATTGAATCGGCATGGCTCCGCCCCATTTATCTGCGTTCAGGACAAGATACCCTGTGCAGCGTTAAGTTACGCACTACATGGTCACCAAACAATCAGCCAGAAATTTTATTAAGAATTGGTGAACAGCTTATCCCGGTAACGGAGTCTACCGGCACCGACTACTACGAATTTTCTTGGAGAGCAAAAGGTCCTGACGGTCGCTATCCAGTCAGCCTGAACACCTCATGGCCGGATGGACACAAACAATCACTTCTCCTTGGCTCTTACTTCATCGACAATAAACCTCCCGACTTAAGCCTTAAACTCAGAGGCCTCCTCATCGGCGATAAAATAACCTTCCGCAATCGTCTAGCCATCATCCCCAAGATGACTAGCAGAGAACCCTTAAGCCGATGGCAGATCACCTTCGAAAATACCGACGGTGAAACCTTGCTAGACCAGGACGGCGAAGGAATACCTCCGGAACGCCTTTTTTGGCAAGGTAAAGCCAGCAACCGGAAACCATTTCCTGATGGCGATTATCTTATTACAATGAGGGTTTGGGATCGGGCTGGAAATTCAGCTCAAGCGAAGGAATGGGTTACTGTGCTCCGAGCCAAGCCGAAATTATCAATCAATGCATCTCTAACCGAAAAGGAACTGCTTATCGACCTAAGCCAAACCGGAACGACCCCTATCTCCTTTTGGCGAATAGACCTGCGAGACAAGAACGGCATCCCCATGGGGACCAAGGACGGGGATACATTACCAACCAAAATACATCTACCACTAGCGAGCAAAGATCGTAATAGACAAATTCAAGGATCAATTCTAGTTCAAGATATCCTCGGTAACCAAACGAGGATGCAAATAAAAGATCTCCTGTCTTTAGCAAAACCCAAAGAAGATAAAAAAGAAAAGAAACAAACCCCAAATAAAGCATGGGTAGATGAATTCTAATTCAGAATTGCCAGGACTACACAATCAAGTGATTTTAATAAATAGAATAAATGGTATACTCTGGGTGAAGATAAAAAAGTGGCGGCTCAAAAAACAACCTAGCCATCTAAGGAAAAAAACCGCCCCAGAGAGACGGAGACTTGATCGCCACAGCAGTGCATGGTCAGCAATCCTGCTTCTCCTCTGGGCGACGTTGTTAAGCGGTTGCGGCTCAAGGTTCCCAGAGTTACAACGACTGGCACCTTTACCTTTAAAGCCCCCATGCCGGGTTTCAGTCCTGCCATTTATTAACAAAAGCAACTATACACAGGCAGATCTCATCGTGTATAAAATATTTATGGCCGAGTTACTACAGTCAACTCACTTCCGGGTAACCCAAGAGGGAGATGTCCGAAAAGTCTATCGGCAACTAAAAATTTACCCTCAACAGTCCCCGCAAATGGAACAACTTAGAATAATGGCCGATCGACTGAATTCTCAAATTTTTATCAGTGGCACGATAATCAAAGCTCAAGAAAAAAACAGCGGCAGAATCCCAAATCCAAGCCTGACCTTCACATTGCAAATTATAGATGCTGCTTCAGGCAAGACATTATGGAACACATATCACACCCAGGAAGGCATTCGGTACCAAAAGGTGATGCATTTCGGCCTTGTCACCACCATCAGCGGCTTAGCAAGAAGAATGTCACACGAAATTGTCACTCTGTGGTTTAAGGAAGGTTTACAACCATGCAACGATTAAATTTAAGTATAATTTTCATTTTTCTCTCCTTAATGGCAATGGCCCCCGGAAACAGTTGGGCATGGGGAGACAAACCGCTTGTTGAAATCAATGGAGAACAATATCACGCCGAGGATTTTAAAGTTTGGTGGCAAAACTGGCAAGAACCAAACCAACCGGTGCCAGAAACCTTGGATTCCTTTATTGACTGGCAACTTCTCTCCAAAGAAGCAGAAAAAATGGAGCTTGACCGAAACCCAAATTATAAACAAAAAATTTCGGTGTTTTTAAAGGTTCGCTCCCTGATGCTGCTGAAAAAGGAGGAAATCGATTCCAAAATCGATCTCGATGAAAAGATCGTTCGTAAAGAATACGACAAAGAGTATGCACCATTGCAACGGCTACAAATGTATTTTTTTGCCGACATGAAGCAAGCGGCTACGGCACAGCAACTATTACAGAATGGCAACTCCACACCTTCCGAGCTCAAACAGCTGTCACCAGAAAAAGGCGGCCCCACCCACTATCAGGAGACTTTGCTCCGCCCCACCCCACCCCCGCCAGCAGAGTGGGAAAAAGCACTGAACAACCTCAAAGCAGACGAAATCAGTCAACCCCTTCCCTGGCATAATAACAGCGCCGTGCTCCTCAGAAAAGACGGTGAACCACAGAAGGGGAATGATGAAGACTTCGCCACCCTCAAAAAGAAAATTGGCAAAATTCTCTGGAAGAAGCAACGAAACCTGTTGACCTCGAACCTCATTACATATCTGCATCAAAAATATAACTTTCAAGTCGATAATCAGTTGCTGGCCAAAATCCCGGTGGACGGGACCCCGCTAGCTGAAGAAATTGCCGACAAACCGGTCATCACCACTACAGAGAGGAACATTTCGGCAAGGGAATTCTATCAAAGGCTCAAAAAGGAAAGGAAATTCCGCACAAGATATGGCTTCTCAG
>JAQYVW010000020.1 GCA_030145325.1 Desulfurivibrionaceae bacterium | reverse complement strand
GTAGCACATTACCAATCTCCTACTCAAGCCGCTTCCCTGCCATTGTCTATTTCAATGAACTGATATCACCCAGATAACGCTATCCCCAGTAACAAAAAAACAATTACACCACATAGTTGATAAGGTTTAGATAGAAAAACCCACCAGGGTTATTACCGCTCCAACATATCTATTCGGCAACCTTTCGGGATGAGGATCTCAAAACCCATTAAGCGAAAAAAAAAGAGCCTCGACAGATAAATCTGTCGAGGCTCTTCCAGAACTAAGCTAAACCACTTAATAACTTTATATAAAAGCTATTAGAAGGTCATGGTCAGGCTGTGGCTCATCAGAGTAACACTGGTGGTATTATCAACGGCAGTTGAAGCCTGGAAGAAATCACCGGTGTCAAGGTATGCAAAATGAGCCTCATAGGTCAAGTTGTCAAGCAACTTGTAAGCAGCGCCCAGATCATACTCGATGCCGTACTCGTCACCACGATTGAGGTAAGAGGTACCGATGGCAACACCAGCATTAGAGTTAACCTCCTCATCAGCCATTGCATAAGCAATACCAGCATGCAAGGAAAGACGATCAGAGGTTTTGTAATCAGCAAGAAGAGCGAAGGTGTGAGTACCAGCAGTAGCAACATCGCCACCGGAGATGTTATCCGCACCATTGATATCGCTATTCAGACAACCCATGCCACGTCCGGTGAGGATGTAGAGAGGAGCAAACTCGGTACCGGTACCACCACCGCCACCAGTCATGAACAAGGCAGCATTATTGTCATTGTCTAAGGTGTTATCGTCACCCTCTGCATAAACATAAGCAGCGGCTACAGAGAGATTGTCAAAGGTACCACCAACTTCAAGAAGAGCGGCGGTGGCTGAACGATCGACGTCAGGAGTGGCAACGGCATCAAACTCAGTGCTGCCACCAAAGCCGACGATCTCAGTCGCTACAAAGTAATTGTCCATTTTGTAGACGCCATAAAGACCCATGATGGTGTTATGGGTAGAGGAAACGGCAGAGGAAGCCTGATTGTTAGAGTAGTTGTAACGGATACCGGCATTAAGAGCGTCGGTCTTGTAGAAGACACGGGCTTCATAAGAGTCGGTATCGTTTGAGGAAGCAGTGTTAGCTACCTGAGCGTCACCCTCAACTCCCTTTACGAAATTGAAATAAGTAGACCAAGGACCAGAAGCCAAAGCACTGGGCCAAATTTTTACGCCGTTGGCGCGGGAGTCGTTGTCAAGGAACGGGGTTCCCCAAGGACCAGCGGAAAGACGACCCAACTGGATCTTACCGATGGGAGACATGTACTGCATGTAGAGACGATGAACGTAAACGTCAGTACCATTGGTTGCACCAGCAACACCATTGGTAGAGTCGCCCTGTCCCCAAACATTGTTGTCGGCCAGACGCATCTCAGAGATCATCTTGATATTGTCGTTAACCGTCATGGTCGGCTTAATTGCAAAGGTGTGCATCCAGTAAGCGTCAGAAGCGTTATCGATATTAACGGCTTCGTTGACGATAAAACCTGAACCATTTGAATCGCTCAGGTAATTACCGGTAGCGGAATAAGTACCAGCCACAGAGAAATCAAGAGCGGCGGCGGTGGTAGCTACGCCGGCAACAAGGCCAAGCGCAGCAACTGCGGAAAGAATCTTCTTCATCTCATTTACCTCATAAAAAATGTATAAAACTTTGCATGGACAATCCATGCTCCCCTTATTTAAACGATCTTTTAAAGACCATTTAAAAACTTCTAATAAAAGACGACATTACACTCATAGCTAAAACAATGGCGATTTGTCAAATATTATTTTACCAACCTTCACTTTTATGCTCATTTTTTTCTTGCGGTTCAGCCTCAAACTTTAAGTGATAGCGTAGAACCGTACTATCTTGCCCCGAAAAACTGTCAAATGCACCAGTGGACAGAACAATACCAATGTACAAAGCCGCATTGTGATCATCATCAAGATACCGCAGTTGACAATCAGCGACATAGCCATCAATTTTTCTAGTCCGCCACAACTCGGTAAGGCCGATACCGTTCCAGGTGAGGGCATGGATCTCACCGCTGGGATAAGTTTTAGCATTCGTTAGTACCCGCGAGGCCGAAGCAAGGTTCTTGTTGACAATCACATCAGGAAGCCCATCCAGATTAACATCTGCGATAATAATCCGGGATGGAACATAAACCCTGCCCAAATCCTCTTTTCTGGCTGAATCAACCATCCCTAGAGCTTTCTGACCACCGATGAAACGAGTGGTTCCACCAAAATGATCATCGCTCTTATACAACAATTTACCACTGGTTCGCATCACCCGCAGACGATCATACTGATCAATGGCAATCACTTCGCTAATACCATCGCCATCCAAATCGGCAACATTAAAATCAAAGAGATTCACCGAGTCGGGCACGGTGAGCTGTTCCCGTTTCACCAGGGCATTTCCTTCTACCTCAAGGCGGAAGATACCAGGACGGAGAGGGGCGGTTACCGCAGCCTGCTGCCCGGCAAGAATCACCCCCTGGCCCGGCATTGCCAAGGCACGCACATACCAACGCACATCCTTGAAGATTGGCGCAAAATCCTTTCCATCCCACTCAACAGCCATGGAGTTGGGGGAATCGGTATCAGCGGCACTGACATAAATCTCGTCCCTGCCGTTATGGTTAAGATCTGCCAACGAGATGGAATGAATTTTATACTGATTAATGGTGGTAAAGCCCCCCACCGCTACCAACCGGTTATCAGTCCGCCGATAAACCGTCACCTTATGCGCATCAGCCAAGATAACCTCATCATGACCATCACCGTCAACATCGCCGACAGCCATGGCCTGGAGGTTCATCTTAAAGTTACGAGTCTTAACAAATCCGGATCGACCACCAATGCCGCTTTGACGAAGCACAGGAGCAGAACCATAACCTCCACCGTTATTCCGAGACATGAAAGCCCGGTCAGGGTGAACAGTCTGGTAAGGAGATTGTGATAAGGCCGGGACAGCGGCAACCGCCTGCGCCCGGCTAGCCGGGACAGCAGCCCCGAAAACCTTAGCAGCCACATCAAAAGAGAGTTTATCAACAGCGGTAATCACCTCGCCTTCGGTGGCGGCGGTGGCAAAAAAGGTCTGCACGGTGCCGTCAGCAACAGAGTGAACCTTGGCATCCAGACTAACCCCGCCCATGGCGGTGAGGTTGCCAGTAATCAGATAATCGGCCCCCAATTGTTTGCCAAGTTGCACAACCTGCCCCGGCGCAAGTGAACCACCGCTACCGGCAAGGGCTTGATCAACCGCAGCCCGATCAACAACCGCTACCCCAGCCCCGGCAGCCAGGCGGCTGGCCAACATGATTCGCACCCCTTCCTTAAGGTAAGCAAGGTCCTTGGCCGCAAGAATTTCAAAAGGCAAAATAGCCACCTTTTTAGGAGGTTGGGCAAAGACGGGAAAAACAGAACCTAAAATAACAACCAGAAAGAGAGAAAAAACCACCAAAGACAACTTCCGAATATTTCCAATCTGCATGATCACGCTTTCCTATTGATAAATTCTCGATTTTTGCGTAAATGTTCAATGGTAACAAGTTGCCAACACTACTCTACCGTACGTCTTTCCAGCAAGAATTTTCTCGTGGTCAACCAGCTTACCACCATGCCAAATACCATTTACCTCATTCGCCACGGCGTAACCCTCGCCAACAAAGAAAAACGATTCGCCGGTCGTAGCGCTGAGCCTCTCCATGGGGATGGGGTCAACCAAATCAGCGAACTTGCCCAGAGACTAAAGGGCAAAGGAATTAGCCGAATCGTTACCGGGCCATTGCCACGTACCAACCAGAGTGGCGAAATTATCGGCGGAATCCTTGACCTGGAGGTGGAAAACGACGACGGCTTCAACGAAATATTCCTACCTCACTGGGACGGGCTGACCAAAACAGAAATCAGAAACCGATTCGGTGACCAATACCCCACCTGGCTCAACGACCCCAGTGGATTTAAGGTGACGGGCTGCGAAACCATCCATGACGTACAAAAAAGAACAGTCCTGGCCACGGAACAATTATTTGCCTCCGCCGCCAAGCCGATCCTGGTGGTAACCCACCTGATCGTCGCCCGCGCCCTGGTTCTTCATTACCGAAAGCAAACCATCGCCGAATTTCGTTCCATCACCATCAATAACGGCGCTCTTACCACCTTCCAACGCACTGGCAACAACACCCAGGTCAAATTAGCCGTATTATAATCCTTCCCGATCTTGTTCGCCCTCGTCGGCCAGCTGCCGATGCATGGCAAATACTACTTCACCGCCAGCCGACAAACGCATTCGCAAAGCCTCAGCGGTGGCCACCGACCGGTGCCTGCCGCCGGTGCAACCGATACCCACTGTTAAAGAGGCTTTACCTTCCCGCCGATAAAGGGGAAGCAAAAAAACCAGCATTTCTTCTAATAGGTCAAGAAAACGCCGCCCCTCATGGTTTTCCAGGGCATAAGTAGCCACCCCGGCCTCACGACCGGTCAACTGCCGCAACTCTGGAACATAATGGGGATTGGGTAAAAAACGGACATCAAAAAGCAGATCCGCTTCCAAAGGAACCCCATGTTTGAAACCGAAGGAAAGGAGCACCACCCGCAAAGAGTCGTTTGCGGAGTCGTCAGCAAGGGCATAGCGCTGCCGGATCAGGTTGCGTAGCGCCAGAGGAGAAAGGGCTGAGGTGTCAAAACGATGCGCGGCGGCTTTACATAATTGGGCGAGGAGATTGCGCTCATGTTTGATTCCGGCCAACAGCGTGCCCTTGGTCAACAAGGGATGGGGTCGCCGCAGCTCACTAAATCGTTGCACCAAGACAGCATCCGTAGCCTCAAGGAAGAGGACTTCACAATCGTAAAGTTCAAGCAGAGAAGAAAACAAGGCCGGAAAGGAAGCCGGAAAAGAGGCATCGCGTACATCCATGCCCACGGCAACCCGCCGAGGGCCATCAACCTGCTGGGCTAAGCCGGTCAACAACTGGTTCAAAAGAAAGGAAGGAAGATTATCCACACAGTAAAAACCAATGTCTTCCAAGGCGCGCAGGGCCGTGCTTTTACCAGCCCCAGACAGGCCGGTGACGATAATCACCCGTAAGGGACTCACAATCTCTCTCCATACCTTTCTGCCTTACCAGCCGATAATAATTTCATCACCAGCCTATTTCGCAAATTTAGGCTTTTTCCGGAGCTTGGATGGCAAAATGCTAAGCTGCTCCCGATATTTAGCCACGGTACGGCGAGCCAACTTCACCCCCTCACCTTTGAAAATTTCAGCAATGGCCATGTCACTGAGCGGCTTTTCACCATTTTCAGCCTGAACAATAGCACGGAGCCTTACCTTGATACTCTCCGAGGCAAACGACTCGCCACCCCGACCGGAAATGGCCGTATTAAAAAAATACTTGAGTTCAAAGGTGCCTTGCGGGGTATGCACGTACTTGTTACTGGTCACCCGGCTGACGGTGGACTCGTGCATCTCGATATCATCGGCCACATCGCGCAACACCATGGGCTTAAGATGGGCAACGCCAAGCTCAAAAAAATCATGCTGAAACTTGATAATGCTCTCCACCACCCGATAGATGGTACGCTGTCGCTGCTGGATGGACTTAATCAACCACACCGCCGATCTGAGCTTTTCTTGGATATAATCCTTGGTGTCGTTGGGGGTGTCGGAACCTTTTTTCAAAATCTCGCGATAGAATGAACTCACCTTAAGTCGCGGCAACCCTTCATCATTGAGCATGATCACATACTCACCACTCATTTTATGCACATAGACATCGGGAATAATGTAGTGCGGCTCTTCATCCGAATAGACACGGCCAGGATGGGGATCAAGCTCGGTGATCACCTTAACGGCAGCGAAAACATCTTCCATGGATTTGCCGGTGGCCTTGACGATGGCCCCGTAATTCCTGGTTTCGAGGTATTTAAGATGAGCTGAGATAATCCGAGCGGCCAGGGAATCGGCCAAACCAAGGCGTTCCAACTGCAGAAGAAGCGACTCTTTAACGTTGCGAGCGCCAACCCCGGCCGGATCCAGATCCTGAACCGTCTCCACCAAGCAATGGGCCGTATCTTCAGAGCAACCAGTGGCCTCGATAATCTCATCAATATCCACTTCCAAAAAGCCGTCCCGGTTCAGATTGCCGATAATATAATCGCCAACCAGCCGATCTTCATCATCAAGCTCGGAAAAACTCAGCTGCCAGCGCAGATGTGATTGTAAATCAGGTTTCTGACTGAGAATATCAAGACGGGAAGGGAGGTCGCTATCTTCACGACCACTGCCACTGTAGGAAGAACCGTTTTCATACTCGTTGGCATAATCCTGCCAATTTATCTCGGCAAGAGGGGAGTCTGACTCACCCACCCGGACATCTTCCGTGATATCAGGTTCCACCGGAGCCACCGGCTCCGGCTCGGCGGCCATAACATCGGGTGGGCCATCCGCTTCAATGGAGAGATCCTCGTCCAAGACCGGATTCATCTCCATTTCCTGCTGGAGGGTTTCGGCAAGCTCCAGACGCGAAAGCTGTAGCAACTTGATGGCCTGCTGCAACTGGGGAGTCATCACCAATTGCTGGCTCAGCTTTACCTGTTGCCTTAGTTCCAACGCCATCGATTAAGCCTTTTTTTTCTGATTACCAACAAATCCCAACCACACATCCTGGCTCTATCACCGCAGGAGCGCTTTTAGCCACAAATCTTGATGGGCGGCAGGATCGCGAAATACTCAACAGATTATTTAGATGCTTCCGCTTTGGCGACACCACCGCGCCTCGCGCGGTCTCCCCTTTGGTCGCTTACCTGCTAAGCAAACCTTTTGCCTAGCCATCTTCAGCGGTACAAAGGTCTTTTCGCCGTCTTCGCTTAGCCACGAGTCCATCAATCATTACATGCTGAAAGATTCACCGAGATACATCTTGCGCGCCGCATCACTGTTGACAACCTGGTCAGCAGTACCGGCGGCTAGGAGCTTGCCATTGTTAACAATGTACGCGTAATCGCAGACCGACAGAGTTTCCCGGACATTGTGATCGGAGATCAAAACCCCCAGCCCCTTGTCTTTTAACTGCTGGATGATCAACTGTAAATCAGCCACGGACAGGGGATCTATACCGGCAAAAGGCTCATCAAGTAGAATAAACCGGGGCTTGGTGGCCAGCGCCCGCATGATCTCCACCCGCCGCCGCTCACCACCGGAAAGGGAATGGGCTAGATTACGGGCCAGATATTCGATCTTGAGGTCACTCATTAAGCTGGCGATGCGTTCATCAATCTCTTTCTTGCCAAGGCCCAACGGCTCAAGAACAATACGGACATTTTCCTCAACGGTCAACTTTTTAAAGACCGACGAATCCTGGGCCAGATAGGAAATCCCTTTCAGGGCTCGCTGGTGAATGGGCAGGGCGGTGATATCCTCACCATCCAAGAGCACCGAACCGTCATCGGGACGAATCAAGCCGGCGATGGAATAAAAGGTGGTGGTCTTGCCAGCGCCGTTGGGGCCGAGCAAACCAACCACCTTACCACTGCTCACCGACAAGCTGATGCCATCAACCACCCGCCGCTTCTTGTACTGCTTAACAATATTATGTGTTTCCAGGGTTGCCAAATCAGACTCCACCTCAAATTAGCCGCGACAGACTATTCGCCGCTCTCTGCTTCTTTCTCCCCACCGGGATACAGAAAGGCTTTCACTCGTTGCTGACCCTGTTGCGGATCACTTTCGACGACGCTTTTACCCTCGTCAAGATACAAAACTACCCTGTTGCCGGTTACCAGGTTGTTATTCTGCCAAACCTTGGCATTGCCGATCAGAATCGCCTTGCGGTCAACGGAAAAATAATCCATGGTCGTACCGGTGGCAACCCAACCGGCAGCACTGACCACCTTGACATTTCCCTTCGCAAATAGCTTGTCAACCTTTCGGGACTTAGGGGCGTTTTTGCTCTCATCCCCGTCCGAGGGCAGATAGTTGACCCTCATTTCATCGGCATGGAGAACGATATCGCCCTGGGTCGCTTCCACCCGACCGGAGAAGAGCACCTCTCCCTGTTCCTCGAACGATTCCATCCGATCCGCCTCAATATGAATGGGCTGAGAAGACTTGCCCACCGCCGTTTCAGCCGCCAAGGCCGGAAAACCGCCAACACCGAGCAGAACCAGGGTTGCCATGAAGAATTGGACAATACGCCTTACCCTTTTCATATATTTGTCGCTCCAGAGGTTATCTAGTATCTGTCCATAAATGGCCTTTTTCCCCGATCTCTGCGTCACAGAAAAAATAAAAATGCTCACATATGCCTAGATGCTGCGCTTTTTAATTTTCACTGTTCCTTGATCTCAAGAAAAAAACCCTCATTTCGGGGCAGACACGATGAAGCACCTGCCCATGAATGGCCCAAAGCCAACTGCTTGCTGCCCGGCAATATAACATAAAAAACCACCGGGGTGTCCATGACATTCTCGCCCGCCGACAAAATCTTTACATCCGGCCCCACCACAAGTAATATAGACAGCTTTCGGCGGTGAGCCAAACCATCCGCCCCTAACCAAAAACCACAAACGGTTGTCGATCATCATGAAAAAAGGCATCGAAAAAGCGCAGATTCTCATCGAATCACTTCCTTATATAAAAGAGTTCTTCGGCCAGACAGTGGTCATTAAATACGGTGGTCACGCCATGGTTGACGAGGAGTTGAAAAAAAACTTCGCTCTGGACATCATCCTGATGAAATATATCGGCATCAACCCCATCGTTGTCCACGGCGGTGGCCCGCAGATCAACCAGTTCCTGAAAAAAATGAACATCCAGTCTGACTATATCCAAGGGATGCGAGTCACCAACGGCGAGACCATGGATGTGGTGGAGATGGTGCTGGTGGGCAAGGTCAACAAGGAGATCGTCAGCCTGATCAACTTTCACGGCGGCAAAGCGGTGGGGCTTTCCGGTCGCGACGGCGACCTGATCAAGGCGCGCAAGATGAAGATCATGAAGAGCATGGCCGAAAACGCGCCGCCGGAGTTGATTGATCTGGGCCGGGTGGGCGAGGTAACCGACGTCAACTCCGAGGTCTTGACCACCCTGGACACCAAGGATTTCATCCCGGTGATCGCCCCGGTGGGAGTGGGGGAGGATGGCCACGCTTACAACATCAACGCCGATCTGGTGGCCGGAGCCATCGCCGCCGAAATGCAGGCCGCCAAACTGGTTCTCCTCACCGACGTACAGGGAGTGCTGGATGAGGCCAAAGAATTGATCTCGTCCATGACCATCAACGAGGCCGACAAATTAATCACCTCTGGAGTGGCAGCCGGAGGAATGATCCCCAAGATCAAATGCTGTCAGGATGTGGTTTCGGCCGGGGTTGGGAAGGCCCACATCATCGATGGCCGGGTGGAACACGCGGTGCTTTTGGAGATGTTCACCAACGAAGGCGTCGGTACGGAGATTACCCCATGAGCAACCAATCATTAATAGAGCGGAGCCAGAAGGTCTTTATCAATACCTACGGTCGCTATCCGGTGGCCATGGTCAGCGGCAAAGGTTGTCGCCTCACCGACGGCGACGGGCGGGAATACCTGGACTTTGTCTCCGGGATTGCGGTCTGCTCTTTAGGCCACTGTCATCCCGGCATCACCGAGGCAATCTGCGCCCAGGCCGCCAAACTGGTTCACGTTTCCAATCTCTACCATACCGAGCCACAGACCGCGCTGGCCGAATTATTGGTGCAAAACTCCTTTGCCGATCGAGTATTTTTGTGCAACAGCGGCGCCGAAGCCAACGAAGCGGCAATCAAACTGGCCCGTAAGCACGGCGGCGAAGGTCGCTACGAGATCATTTCCCTACAAGGATCCTTTCATGGCCGAACCCTGGCCACGGTGGCCGCCACTGGGCAAGCCAAGTTTCACCAAGGCTTCGAGCCTCTGCCGGCGGGCTTCACCCATGCCCCCTTCGGCGACATCAAAGCCTTAGAAAAAATGATCACCCCGCAAACATGCGCCATCCTTTGCGAACCACTCCAGGGCGAAGGCGGGGTGCGGCCCCTGGCCAAAGAATACCTCACCGCCATTCGAGCTCTTTGCGATCAACACAAATTACTCCTCATCTTTGACGAGGTCCAGGTGGGCATGGGCCGCACCGGCACCCTCTTCGCTTACGAGCAGGTGGGGGTAACCCCGGATGTGATGACCATCGCCAAGGCGCTTGGCAACGGCTTACCCATTGGTGGGATGCTCACCACCGAGAAAATCGCGGCTTCTTTTGCCCCCGGCGACCACGCCTCCACCTTCGGCGGCAACCCCATCGGCTGCGCGGCAGCCCTGGTGGTAATGGAGACCATGCTCAGTGATAACTTCCTTACCGATGTCAAAGCCAAGGGTCTTTACCTGAGTGAAAAACTACAGGGACTGGCTGACAAGTATCCCCAATTTGCAACGGGTAGTAGGGGGATGGGCCTCATCCAGGGCCTGGTGCTCACCGACGAAGGCATCAAACACGGCGGCGACCTGGTGATGACCCTCTTTAACAAGGGCTTGCTTTTGAACTTTGCCGGCAACGTCGCCCTGCGCTCCATTCCACCATTGGTGGTGAGTCGAGAGGAGATCGATGAAATGATCGGCTTGCTGGACGAGGCTTTTTCTGAACTCCCATAAAGCCCCCCCCCCCGCAGCCCCCCCTGCGAAGACAAAATTTTCTTGCAAAAACGGTGTTTTTTTGTATTGATGCTAGCTTGTCCTTTGGTAAGAGGTTTAAAAAGCAGCACCGCTGAACAATTACAGTAACGGGGCGATTCGAAAAGTTTACCGTCCCCAAGCTGGATAGTTACCAAAAACGTTTCATTTTTCAAACCTCACACAACAGGCTCAATCATCCGGCCAACGCCCTCCGGCAGTTGAAAACCGACCATGATTGGGCCACCATTATTTTGGGCCTCCTTTGCCGAACACCGCAAACCTGCCCGCGACCAAGCGTACATCTCTATTTAAAACGGAGATTTACACGAAAGAGAACCCGTTATGACGAAACATCTGTTATCCCTCTGGGACTTCACCAAAGAAGAACTGACCGGCTATCTGCAACTGGCCGCTAAACTGAAAGAAGAGACCTTAAATGGCGTCCGCCACCAACAACTGGCAGGAAAAACCATCGCCATGGTCTTTGAAAAACCATCCACTCGCACCCGGGTTTCCTTCGAATCAGCCATGTACGGACTGGGTGGCCAAGTCATCTATCTTTCCGGTCGCGACACCCAACTGGCACGAAACGAACCCCTGAAAGACATGGGCAGGGTCATGGCCCGTTACGTTGACGGGTTGGTGATTCGCACCTACGGTCAGGAGATCGTTGACGAGCTGGCCCGTTACTCATCAGTACCGGTGATCAACGCCCTCACCGACCTGCACCACCCCTGCCAGATCTTGAGTGATATCCAAACAGTCATCGAAAAGAAGGGGGGGCTGGAAAAACTTCATGTTGCCTGGATCGGCGATGGCAACAATATGGCCAACTCGTGGATTCAGGCGGCCAGTCGGCTGGGTTTTGCCCTCACCCTGGCCTGCCCGGAAGGGTATGATCCTGATCCGGAGATTCTTAAAAAAGCACAGGATGCAGCCACTGAACCGATTACGGTGGTCCGCGACCCTGCCACTGCCGTCGCCAATGCCGACGTCATCAATACCGATGTCTGGGCCTCCATGGGCCAGGAAGAAGAACAGGCCGCCAGGACCAAGGTTTTCGAAGCCTATCAGGTCAACAACCAACTGGTGGCCAAGGCCAAAGCAGACGCCATCGTCCTCCACTGCCTGCCTGCCCACCGCGAAGAAGAAATCACCGCCGAGGTGCTGGAAGGGGCGCAATGTGTGGCCTTTGATCAAGCGGAGAACAAGCTGCACATCCACAAGGCAATCCTATTATCCCATTTAGGATAAATTTAAACGGTTACCCTTAAGTAAGTTTTTCTACCCACAAAACAAAAAAACTTTATCCATAAATGAGACAACATTATGAAAAAAATTGTACTCGCCTACTCGGGCGGTCTTGACACCTCGGTTATCCTCACCTGGCTGAAAGAAGAATACCAGTGCCCGGTGGTGGCCTATGCCGCTGATGTGGGCCAAACCGAAGACTGGGATGCCGTTCGTGAAAAAGGGATGACCACCGGCGCTGACAAGGTAGTGATCTCCGATCTGCGCGAGGAATTTGTCCGCGATTACGTTTTCCCCGCCTTTCGGGCCAACGCCATCTACGAAAGCTCCTACCTCCTCGGCACCTCCCTGGCCCGACCGATCATAGCCAAGGAACAGGTGCGGGTGGCGGCAGCGGAAGGGGCAGATGCGGTGAGTCACGGCGCCACCGGCAAGGGTAATGATCAGGTTCGCTTCGAACTGGGCTACTTAGGCCTGGACCCCAAACTCCAGATCATCGCCCCTTGGCGGATCTGGGATCTCAACTCCCGCACCAAACTGGTGGAGTATGCAAAGAAACACAACATCCCGGTGCCCACCACCAAGAAAAACCCTTACAGCTCAGACGAGAACCTACTCCATATCAGCTTTGAGGGCGGTCTCCTGGAAGATCCCTGGAACGAGCCAGAAGAATCCATGTTCAAGCTTTCGGTCTCACCGGAAAACGCCCCGGATCAGCCCACCTATATTGAAATCGGATTCAAGGGCGGCAGCCCAGTGGCCATCGACGGCGAAACCCTGTCACCAGCTAACCTCCTGGCCAAGTTGAACAAGCTGGGCGGCGCCAACGGCATCGGTCGCTTGGACATGGTGGAAAATCGCTTCGTGGGCATGAAGTCAAGGGGCGTCTACGAGACCCCCGGCGGCACCATCCTCTACGCTGCCCACCGCGACCTTGAAACCATCACCCTGGATCGCGAGGTGATGAAGATCCGCGACAGCCTCATCGCTCGCTACTCGGAGCTGATCTATAACGGCTTCTGGTTCTCACCGGAAATGAAGCTGATGCAGGGAACCATGGATGCCAGCCAGGCCACGGTAAACGGGGTGGTGCGGCTCAAACTATATAAGGGTAACTGCATCCCGGTGGGGCGAAAGTCAGACAACTCCCTCTACCATGAAAGTTTTGCCACCTTTGAAGAAGACGAGGTCTACACCCAAGCGGACGCCGGCGGCTTTATCCGCCTAAACGCCCTGCGCCTCAAAATTCAGGCAATGACGAAAAACTCTTAAAAAAATCAGAACCGATTTTTTTAAGAGCGTTTTAAGTTTTAAGTTTTAGGTGTTAAGCTCACAATCCGGTTTCCACCAGACCACCGATACTCCCGGCGAACGGTGACCAGGTAAGGCTTTTCACAAACTTAAAACTTAAAACCTAAAACTAAAAACCGGGCGGGTCGACAACCCAAACAAATCCGCCCCACCACGGAAAAGAACAACCACCATGACCACCACAGAAAAACAAAACCAGCCCGTCAAGATGTGGGGAGGGCGATTCGCCGAAACCACCGCCGCCTCAGTGGAAGCGTTCACCGCTTCAATCCATTACGACGCCCGCCTGTACCGACATGATATCAATGGCAGCCGCGCCCACGCCAAGATGCTGGCGAAACAAGAGCTGATCAGCAATGACGAGCGCGACCAAATCTTGAGCGGCTTGAACGAGATCGAGGCCGAGATCGACGCCAACACCTTTGTCTTCCGGCCCGAACTGGAAGACATCCACATGAATATCGAAAAAACCCTGGTGGAAAAGATCGGCCCGGCTGGGGCCAAGCTGCACACCGCCAGAAGCCGTAACGACCAGGTGGCCCTTGACGTAAGGCTTTATCTGCGCGAAGAGAGCAGACGCCTCATTGCCCTCCTCACCGACCTGCAAAGGGCCTTTGTCACCCAGGCACGGGAAAACCTCGGCGCCATCATGCCCGGATATACCCACTTACAACGGGCGCAACCGGTGCTGGTTTCCCATCACCTGCTGGCCTATTATGAGATGTTCGGTCGCGACAAGGATCGGCTCAACGACGGCCTCAAACGAATCAACGTTCTACCCCTGGGCTCGGCAGCGCTGGCTGGCACCGGCTTGCCCATTGACCGCGATTTCGTAGCAAAAGAGCTTGATTTCCCCTCCGTCTCCGCCAACTCCATGGACAGTGTCGGTGATCGAGACTTCGCGGTGGAATTTCTTGCTGCCGCCAGCCTCATCCAACTGCACCTGAGCCGCCTCTCCGAAGAGCTGGTTCTCTGGTCCAGCGAGGAGTTCCGCTTTGTGCAACTGGCCGACGCTTACTGCACCGGCAGCTCCATCATGCCACAGAAGAAGAATCCGGATATCCCGGAACTGATCCGGGGCAAATCCGGGCGGGTGGTGGGTAATTTGATGACCCTGCTCACCATCCTCAAAGGTTTACCACTCACCTATAACCGCGACCTCCAGGAAGACAAGGAACCGATCTTCGACACCGTGGACACGGTGAGCCAATCGGTGAGTATTGCCGCTGAGTTGATGGCCAACCTCTCCTTCAATCAGGAGCGACTCCTTGATTGCACCCACGGCGGCTATATGACCGCCACCGATCTCGCCGACTATCTGGTGCGCAAACAGATCCCTTTCCGGGAAGCACACGCCATCGTTGGTCGCACTGTTGCCTACTGCATCAAGGAGAACAAGGAACTGCCGGATCTTACCATTGAGGAATTAAGGCAATTTTCCGCAACCATTGATGAAGATGTCTTTCCCCTCCTCACCATTACCGGCTCCATGGAGAGTCGCCGCTCGCAGGGCGGCACCGGCATCGAACGGGTACGCGAAGCCCTGCAACTTGCTGAACAAAACTTGGGCAGCAACTGATGAAACAGCCCTTGGCCAACCATCTGCCCCTTACCCTGTTGCTGGCCCTATCGCTGCTGATATCCGGCTGCGGGCGCAAAACCCCGCCGGTGCCGCCGGAAACCGTGCTACCAACGGTTATCAGCGACTTACGGCAACACTTGGATGAGCATGGCGTCACCCTGACCTGGACCGCCCCAACCCGCACCGTGCAGGGCGACAAGTTAAGCAAAATCGATGGTTTTGAACTACTGCGGGCAGTGGTGGCTGAAGACGATTACTGTGAAGGTTGCCCGATCAAATTCGGTCGCCCAATCAAAATAAACGCCAACGAGGCAAAGCCGGGCAGCAAGATAACATACCGCGAAGCGGTCTTACGGCCAGGGTATCGCTATCTTTACCAGGTCCGCACCAAACTCGGTTGGTACCACGCCAGCGGCGGCTCAAATATCATCTCCTTTGCCTGGAACACCCTGATTTCCGCCCCCGCCCGCCTTACCGCCGAAGCTGGAGATCGCAAGATAACCATTTCCTGGCCCGCCCCAACCACCCTCATCGACGGCAGCAAGGTATCAAAAAACCTTCGTTACCAGATATTCAGGAGCATTGCCGGTGACCAGTTAACGCCCCTCGGGCCACCCATCACCGCCACCACCTTTACCGATACCTCGGTGGAAAACGGCAAACGCTATTACTATAAGGTACAACCCCTTAATGACAAAAATTCAGTGGGGATGATGAGTGAGGCAGCGCAAGCTCGTCCCCACGACCTGACCCCACCAGCCCCGCCCCGTGACATAATCGCCGTGCAAACCAAGAGCGGGATCAAAATTCTCTGGCAACAAAGCATGGAGTCCGATCTGGCCGGGTACCGCATCTACCGCCGCCGGAGCGACCAAAGCAAGGGAACCCTGGTGGGCAAGGTCAGCAGCGAAGCGCTGATGTACCTGGACACCACCGCGATTACTGCAGCCACTTGGTATTACACGGTGACTGCTTATGACCATGCCGAACCGGCCAACGAGAGCGGTTCTTTTAATGAAGCCAAACTAATCATCAGTAAATAAACGGAACCCAGACCATGCATCATTTTGCCTACCAAAACGGTCGCCTCCATGCGGAAGCGGTTGATATCGAAACCATCGCCCAAGAAGTGGACACCCCCTTCTACCTGTACAGTCACGCCACCCTGAGCCAACATTTTAAGGCCTTTGACGACGCTTTTGCCACCATTCCCCATCTCACCTGCTTTGCGGTTAAGGCCTGTTCAAACATCGGCATCCTCAGCCTATTTTCATCCCTTGGCGGCGGGGCCGATATTGTTTCCGGCGGCGAACTGTTCCGCGCCCTAAAGGCCGGGGTTGACCCAAAAAAAATCGTCTATTCCGGGGTGGGAAAAACCGGGGTAGAGTTGCGGCAAGCCCTCCACACCGGCATCTTGATGTTTAATATCGAGTCGGAACAAGAACTTGACGCCCTGCAAGCTGCCGCCGCCGACCTCAATCTCAAAGCACCGGTTTCCTTCCGGATCAACCCGGACGTGGATCCCAAGACCCACGCCTATATCTCCACCGGTTTGGCCAAGAACAAGTTCGGCATCGCCATCGATCAGGCCCTGGCCGTGTACCAGCGAGCCAAGGAGATGAAAAACATCGAGATCAAGGGCGTCAGCTGTCATATCGGCTCCCAACTCACCGACGTCGGCCCCTTTGTGGAGTCGCTCCGCAAAGTAAAAGGCTTTATCGCTCGCCTTGCCGACAACAATATCCAGATCAGCCATCTCGATCTCGGCGGCGGCTTGGGTATCACCTACGACGATGAAGCCCCTCCCCATCCAGATGCCTACGCCAAGGCGATCAAGGATGAATTAGGCGACCTCAACTGTACCTTGATCCTGGAACCGGGTCGGGTTATAGTGGGAAACGCTGGAATTCTGGTTTCCCGAATTCTTTACACCAAGACCAACATCGCCAAGAAATTCATGATTGTTGATGCTGGCATGAATGACCTGGCGCGACCCAGCCTGTACGGTGCCTACCATGGCATCCTGCCGGTGAATGAGCAACGCTCCGGCAAGGTTATCGCCGATGTGGTGGGGCCCATCTGCGAAACCGGCGATTTTCTCGCCAAGGATCAGGAAGTGCCGGACTGCGAACCCGGAGACCTGCTGGCAGTGATGAGCGCTGGCGCTTACGGATTCACCATGTCCTCAAATTACAACACCCGGCCAAGGGTGGCAGAAGTACTGGTCAAAGACGACGACTACTATCTCATCCGGCAACGGGAAACCTACAGCGACCTGATCCGGGGTGAAGCAATCCCAGACTTTTTGAAATAAACAAAGGTTTTAAGTTGTTATGTTTTAAGTTTTACGCAGTGGAATATTCTTTATCAAATCCACGACATGCACAAAAACACCTCAAACTTAAAACGTAATAACCTAAAACATAAAACCGGTCTTATGAATTTCCCCATCCCTTTCACGAAAATGAGCGGCAGCGGCAACGATTTTATCGTTATCGATCACCGCACCCCCTTTATTGACCGCGAGCAGTTAGCCTCGTTTGCCAAGGCGGTCTGCCAACGCAAGTTTTCTGCTGGTGCCGACGGCCTGATCCTTATCGAGAGTTGCGATGAAGCTGATTTTGCTTGGACATTCTTGAACGCTGACGGCAGTGTGGCCGAGATGTGCGGTAACGGCGCCCGCTGCGCGGCCCGATTCGCCTACCTTAACCATATCGCCCCACCGTCCATGCGTTTCAAGACTTTAGCCGGGACCATTGAGGCGGAAATTATTGAGACCAACGTTAAGTTAAAGATGACGGTGCCGGAAAATCTTGAATTAGGGGAAATTCTCACTGTCGACAACGAAGAAAAAGAGGTCCACAGCCTCAACACCGGCGTCCCGCATGCTGTACTCTTCACTGCTGACGCCAGCACCACCCCGATCATCGACTGGGGCCGCGCCATCCGCCAGCACGACCATTTTCAACCAGCTGGCACCAACGCCAACTTTGTGCAAGTTTTGGGGCCCAACGATCTCCATGTCCGCACTTACGAACGTGGGGTTGAAGATGAAACCATGGCCTGCGGCACCGGCGCGGTGGCGGCAGCGATTATTGCTGCTCTCACCGGCAAGGTAAAACCGCCGGTGAAGGTTATTACCTCTGGCGGCGAACCGCTGATTATCCACTTTACCGACCCCACCGACGAACAACCGGTCACCGAGGTCTTTCTCGAAGGCGCGGCCCGAGTCATCTATCAAGGCCAGCTTAACGAAGAAGCGGTTTAAACAAGCGACAGCCACTAGCACCCAACAAACGATCAAAACGATTTTTTCAGTATAAAAAACGGAGGATTAAAAGATGAACACATTTCGCGGCGCCTTTGTCGCCATCGTCACCCCAATGATTGACGGCAAGATTGACGAGCAGGGCTTAAAAGATCTCATCGAGTTCCAAATCGCGGGGGGCACCCACGGCATCGTTCCATGCGGAACCACCGGCGAATCAGCCACCATGAGCCACGAAGAACACCACTTGGTGGTGGAGCTGACCATCAAAACGGTCAACGGCCGGGTTCCGGTTCTGGCTGGCACCGGCTCAAACTCCACCTCCGAGACCATCGAGCTCACCCGCCACGCTAAAGAAGCAGGCGCTGATGGCGCGTTGGTCATCACCCCCTATTACAACAAACCATCCCAGGAGGGATTGTATCAGCATTTCAAGGCCGTGGCGGAAGCGGTGGATATCCCCATCATCCTCTACAACGTTCCCAGCCGGACCAGCGTCAACATGCTGCCCGAGACCGTGGCCCGCTGCGCAGCAATCAAAAACATCGTCGGCATCAAGGAAGCCACCGGCAGCCTGGCCCAGATCTCGGAAGTAATTCGGGTCTGTCCCGATGATTTTGCGGTTATGTCCGGTGACGACCCCACCTGTATGGCCACCGTCGCCATCGGCGGCACCGGGGTCATCTCGGTGACCTCCAATGTCGAGCCCAAGGATATGGCCCAGATGCTGGATGCGGCCCTGGCCGGTGATTTTGCCAAGGCCCGAGAGTTACACTATAAGCTCTTCCCGCTGATGCAAGCGATGTTCTACGATACCAACCCGGTGCCAGCCAAAGCCAGCTTGGCCATGATGGGCAAGATCAAAACCGATGACGTGCGGTTGCCCATGGTCGGTCTCAACGACGCTATCCGAGACAAGTTGAGACAAGCGATCAGCGCCTACGGGCTGGTTTAAAAGAGCAATTAGCCTTTAGCTAACAGCTAAAAAAAACAGATGGCCGTTACAAATCAACGGTCAACGGCTGACTCTATCAGCCGCAACAAGGAGTAGACAATGACCAAGGTCATTATTGCCGGAGCCGCTGGCCGCATGGGTCGCCGCATCGGGTATATGGTACAACAGAACCCGGAACTCACCGTGGCCGCAGGTTTCGAGCGGGCTGGTTCCGCTGAAATCGGCAAAGACATGGGTGAACTGGGCGGATACGGCACCAACGGCGTTAACGTGGTGGAAGGATTGGCCGCAGCCATTGATCAAGGCGAGGTAATCATCGACTTTACCTTCCATGAGGCGACCATGCAGATGGCCCGCGAAGCGGCCAAACATAACCGGGCCATGGTCATCGGTACCACCGGCCTCACCGCCGACAATCTGGCCGAATTGAAGGAACTTGCTAAAAACTTCCCTTGCGTGCAAGCGCCAAACATGGCCGTGGGAGTCAACGTCCTCTTTAAAGTAGCCAAGAAGATGGCGGCAATCCTGGGCAATGACTACGATATCGAGATCGTGGAAGCGCACCACCGGATGAAAAAGGATGCCCCCAGCGGCACTGCCATCAAACTCGGTGAGATGGTGGCCGAAGGGGTCAACCGCGACCTTGCCGAGGTTGGCGTTTTTGAGCGCAACGGGATCATCGGCGAACGCACCGATGAGGAAATCGGCATTCAAACCATCCGCGGCGGCGACATCGTCGGCGAACACACCGTCTATTTTGCCGGGACCGGCGAACGTTTGGAACTTACCCACCGCGCTCATAACCGCGACAACTTCGCCCGTGGCGCCGCTCTCGCCGCAGCCTGGGTAGCCAAACAGGATAACGGTCTCTACACCATGTTCGATGTCCTCGGTCTCCAGGATCTGTAAGCCATGGCTTTAGCGTTCATTGGCCTGGGCTCCAATCTTGGCGATGGCCGCGTCAATCTCAAGGAGGCTTGGCAACGGCTGGGCAAAATTAAGGGAATAACCACCCTGGCCTTAGCCAGCCCCTATGAAACCGCGCCGGTGGGGATGGAATCAAGCCAATGGTTCATCAATAGCGCTGGCGCCATTGATACCAGTCTTTCCCCACCGGAACTGTTGACCATCCTTCTGAACATTGAACACGCCATGGGGCGAGATCGGAGCAAGGGTGAAGATCGAACCGTTGACCTTGATCTACTTTTATACGATGATCAAGTACTGCGAACAGCAGAACTCGAAATCCCTCACCCGGAAATGCAGCATCGACTTTTTGTTCTGGCTCCGCTGGAGGAACTGGCCCCGGATCATCTGCATCCGTTGACAGAACTCACCATCCGCCAAATGCACCGAAAACAGACCACCAGTGCGCAGCAAATCCGCAAAAGTTGCTGGCAAGAGCAGGAGAACAAACAACCATGAGCCCAATGCGCATTCTCATCCTTGGCGCTCTTTTTTACTTCTTGTACCGACTGCTGTTCGGCCCGGCAAAAAAACCGGTTTCCCAGGAACCATCAACCGACGAAGACCCAGATCGTGACGTACTGGTTGAAGATCCGGTCTGCCATGTTTATGTACCACAGGGACAAGCCGTCGCCGCGAAGAAGAACGGGCAGACATTTTATTTTTGTAGCGACAAATGTTGTGAAACTTTTCTTTCAGGAAAAGATACTACCGAATAATTTACTCAATTTTTATACTAAAATTCACCTACAAGGAGACGAAGAATGAAATTCTTCATCGACACCGCCAACATCGAAGAAATCAAACAAGCCGTAGCCATGGGGATGGTAGATGGGGTTACCACCAACCCTTCACTAATCGCCAGAGAAGGCCGTGATTTCATTGAAATCCTCAAAGATATTTGCGAACTGGTTGATGGTCCGATCAGCGCCGAGGTGGTAAGTCTTGAAGCCGACGGAATGGTGGAAGAGGGTTTAAAACTTGCCGCCCTGCATAAAAACATCGTCATCAAGGTACCCATGACCACCGAGGGACTGGTGGCCACCAAACGCTTTGCCGATCAAGGAATCAAAACCAACGTTACCCTGGTTTTCTCCCCAGCCCAGGCCCTGCTGGCCGCCAAAGCTGGAGCCACCTACATCAGCCCCTTTGTTGGCCGTTTGGACGATATCGCCCAAAACGGTATGGAACTCATCGATTCAATCATGACCATCCTCGACAATTACGGCTTTGCCGCCGAGGTGATCGTCGCCAGTGTTCGTAGCCCCATGCACGTAACCGATGCGGCCATGGTTGGCGCTCATATTGCCACCATCCCGTTCAAGGTCATCGCCCAGCTGGCCAAACACCCCCTCACCGACATCGGCCTGGAAAATTTTCTTGCCGACTGGAAAAAGAGGCAGCAAGCGTAGTATATTCTAGTGATGGATGGCAACTTACGACAGAGACCAATAACGATGGTGGCAGCAGGGATAGGTTTGTTACTGCTCGCCACCACCGCCTCGGCAACCATCTACACCTTTGTTGACGAGCGCGGCGTGGTACATATGACCAACGTGCCCACCGACAGCCGTTATCAGGCGGGTAGCCGCTTCAACCTAAGGAGTTCAAAAAAAACCGCTCCCCGGGGATCCATCGAAGCATACATCCGCGAAGCAGCCGCTCGCTATAATGTCGACCCGCTACTGGTCAGGGCCGTGATCAAGGTCGAGTCTGATTTCGACCACCGCGCGGTATCAAAAAAAGGGGCCATCGGCCTGATGCAACTAATGCCGGAAACCGCTCGTGACCTACGGATCAACAACCCGTTCGATCCCAGGGCCAACATCATGGGCGGCACCCGTTACCTGGGCAAGATGCTTTCTCTTTTTGACGGCGACCTTTCCTTGGGACTGGCCGCCTATAATGCCGGGCCAACTCGAGTCGCCATGGCTAATAATACCGTACCAAGGTTTCCGGAAACCATCAGCTATATCAAAAAGGTCATGCACCACTACCAACGCTATCAGGACGGATCATCCACCTCCAATCGTTGGCTGAAAAAAATAAGTTTTTAGAGACCCCTAAAAAGAGTACTCTGCCCATTCGCGCCCCCATCGGGGTTAAAATGGACTCCATTGATTAAAATAGCCTTCACTTCTGAGGCTACCAACCGAACGGAAACCTTATACCTTGCGTCGCCTTGCCACCGTTCCCAATCTACTAACCGGATACCGCTTCGCCGTGGTGCCGGTATTATTATTTTGCCTTCAGCCCGACGCCAACATCATGGTCCGCCTGTTCGCCTTTACCCTCTTTCTGTCCGGTGCCCTAACCGATCTAGCCGACGGCTATTACGCCCGCAAGCATAAGATTGAGACGGTTCTGGGCAAATTAATGGATCCCTTGGCTGACAAGGTCTTGGTTTCATCGGCATTGATCATGCTTATCCCCATGGGGATGATCCCGGCCTGGGTCAGTTTTCTGATCATTGCCCGCGAGCTATGTATCACCGGACTGCGCGGAGTGGCCGCCTCTTCAGGCATCGTGGTGGCGGCAAGCCGGTTGGGAAAATTTAAATCCATCGCCCAGTACACCGCCCTCTGTATCCTAATCTTCCCCATGGGGGTTTTACCGATTCCCTTTCTGCACCACCTAGGATCCGGTATCCTCTATATCTCGCTACTTCTTACCCTTTGGTCTGGTTGCCAATACTTTTATCGTTTTCAAAAGGTCTTTCTACCAGACGAATTGGTTAACAATTGACCACAGAGCGAAAGAGAACAAATCATGAAGTATTTCTGCTTGACAGAGATAGTGATGATCTCTATAGTTGCGCGGTAAGAAATACGGGGCTAACGAACGCCTCAGCATATTATGCCGGAGTGGTGAAACTGGTAGACGCACGGGACTCAAAATCCCGCGGGGGCAACCCCGTGTCGGTTCGATTCCGACCTCCGGCACCAAAAACAATGAGGATCTACCCTTAAAAGGTAGATCCTTTTTTTTTATTGGCGAAACGGGAGAGAAAAGGTATCACATACCATGTCCAAGCCATTTAAGAACACCTTTTCAAGGTCAACGGAGGCAAGACAAAATGTCTCAACAGGAAATTTCGCCCAACACCAAAGAACTTGCTCTACTGGAAATGCTCTCTCTGGTCTACGAGGAAATGGATCTCGATACCATTGAGGAGCGCTTCGTCAACCTCACTGCCGATATCTTTGGCTTTGACCGGGTGGGTCTTTTTTTCGTCAAACACCGTAAAGGGGTATTACAAGGAAAACTCTGCAAGGGCTTTGATCCCGGCATGATCAGCTCCCTGGAAATCCCTTTGGCTGGCAACTGTCTCTTTACCAAACCGCTCATTACCGGTTTTCCGCTCCTCTCCTCCGAAATGCCCACCGACCCCTTTGTAAAAGAAATGGGCCTAGAGGATTTCGCGCTGATCCCCATCGTCAACAAAAAGCGCCTCTCCTGCTGGCATATCAAGAAATGTTCCAAAACAGATTGTCCAGCCTACGGCAAAAAATGGCTCCGCTGCTGGCTGGTGCCGGGTACCAAATGTGGCAATATCCCCCTTGAAGACTGCGTCAAGAAAGAAGAGATGTGCCAAGAATGCGAGGTTTTTGCTAAACAGGACTCAGACAGCACAGAAGGGGTGATGGTAGTTGATAACTTTACTTCGAAAAACTCCATCACCATGAATAATATCACCCTCTTGTCCATCGTCGCCCACGCGGTGGGGGGGGCGATCAACAACGCCAAGGTTTACTCCCGAACCTTGCGCGAATCAATCCGCGACGACCTTACCGAACTCTATAACCGCCGCTTCTTTAATGAACGGCTCATCGACGAGGTGGATAGAGCTCGCCGCTACGGCGGGGTCTTCAGCATGCTGCTCTGCGATATCGATCATTTCAAAATGGTCAATGATCTCTTCGGTCATCCCATTGGTGACAAGGTACTTATCAAGGTAGCTACTATCCTCCGCGATAACATCCGCAGCAGTGATATGGTCGCCCGTTACGGCGGAGAAGAGTTTACCATTCTCCTCCTTAACTCCGACAAAAAACTGGCCATTACCTTGGCGGAACAAATCTGCCGCGCCATTGCCGGCACCCTGTTCACCGAAATTGACGGTAAGCAAGTTACCGCCAGTATCGGTATTGCCACCTTCAACGATGATTCCATATCATTTGAAGGACTGGTGGCCAAAGCGGACAGGGCCATGTATCTTGCCAAAAATAAGGGCCGTAATCAGGTGATCGCTCTTTAAACAATATGGCTACGGCCTGCTTAAAAAAACCGCCCAGAGGAATAACGTGCGTCATTTACTTCCCTTTCTTGTCTCCGGCCTCTCCGTCCTCATCTTCTTTTTTTGGGTAAAACGGAAACAGGAAGACAACTGCGTCCCCTGACTGCTTATCTATGGTTCCATCGGTATGGGTCTCATATCTTTTTTTCTTATCAGCAAACTCCTCGGTTGATCCTTCCCTACCTTACCAACAGGAATTTAAATGAAAGTTAACGGCCAACCATGCCGAACCATCCGCCTGCATCCTGATAACCCGCGCATTGTTCAAATTATCGACCAACGGCAACTACCTCACCGTTATCTGCTTGAGGATCTGGCCACGGTTGCTGATTTCGCAGCGGCAATCCGAGAAATGCATGTTCGAGGTGCCGGACTCATCGGTGCCACCGCCGCTTTCGGTATCTATTGCGCAGCCATAACCGCCCCCGATGATGGCAAAGACTTCGACAACTTTATCAGTGATGCTGCTACCTGTTTAAAGGCAACACGTCCCACTGCCAGTAATCTCGCCTGGGCGGTTGAGAGAATGATAAAAGCCATGGCCACCGAGGTCGAGGTTCCAGAAAAAAAACAACGAGCCTTACTGGAGGCAGAAGCCATTGCCGATGAGGATGCCGACTTCTGCCGCCGAATCGGCGAACATGGCCTTAAAATTATCCAGGAAATAAGTAAAAGAAAAAACGGCGAGCCGGTGAATATTCTCACCCACTGTAATGCCGGCTGGTTAGCCTTTGTGGATTATGGCTCAGCCACCGCCCCAATCTACGCTGCCCACGCTGCAGACATCCCAGTACATGTATGGGTGGATGAAACCAGGCCTTGGCTACAGGGAGCCAAACTCACCGCCTGGGAACTAGGCCAAGAAGGGGTGAAACATACCCTGATTGCCGATAATACTGGCGGTCACCTGATGCAGCACGGAATGGTGGATCTGGTTATCGTCGGCACTGACCGCACTACCCGCTGTGGTGATGTGGCCAATAAGATCGGCACCTACCTAAAAGCATTAGCGGCGCATGATAACCAGATTCCCTTCTACGTGGCCTTGCCCTCCTCAACCTTTGACTGGACCATCTGTGACGGGATTAAGGATATCCCCATCGAGGAAAGATCAGGGGAAGAGATATGCTATGTCAGCGGCCAGACTGATGGAGGAGGGGAGGAGCGCGTTTCCATCGCGCCGCTAAACTGCCAGGCCGCAAATTACGGTTTTGACGTTACCCCCGCTCGCTTAATTACTGGCCTAATCAGTGAGAAGGGGGTTATGCGGGCTAACCAAGAGGACATTCTCCGCCTTTATCCAGAACACGGCTAGAAGTTTTTTTAAGAGCATAAAACCTCTATTACCGCATCATGAAAACGGGGGCGGAATTCTTTTATTTTATTATTATCCCGACTGGGATGGATGCGGTTGCTGAGCAGAACCACCACCAGATCCCTGCTGGGATCAATCCAAAAAGAGGTGCCACTGAAACCTAGATGACCGACACTGGTGGGGTGAAAATATTTGCCGGCGCAGGAGCCTTGCGGAGAAGGGGTATCAAAACCTAGAGCCCAACTGCTGCCGATAACAGTCCCATCCTTAGTAAAAAAACTCTTCAGCAAATCGTTCGCAAAGGCTGGGTGAACAGCACGATCCTGCCAACAGTCAAGAAGATGAGTGGTCAGAGTCAGTACCGCTGCCAAATCAGCAAACAGGCCAGCCTGTCCGGCTACGCCACCCAACACATGACTGTTGTCATCACTAACCTCCCCCTGTAACACCCTGCTGCGCCATGGACACTCCTCAGTAGCGGCCACCACTTTTCCCTGCGGCCACCCCATCTCCAGCGCTCTAAAAAACATGTTTTCCTCAAGGGAAAGGGGCTGGTATATCTTTTCCCGCACAAACCTATCCAAGGACAGACCGCTTTTTTCGGCAACGATAAAGCCTAACAGCATAAAACCAAGATCACTGTAGATTGCTTTCTTACCAGGAGCTGCCACTAAAGATTCGCTAAGAATAGAGTGGAGCATCTCCTCCTTTCGTGATGCTAGGGCGATGTCCTGGAGGTGCAAAAAATAGGGACGATGACCAACAAGGCCGCTGCAGTGGGCAAGAAGTTGCCGTAGATTTATACTCTTTTTATCGGTGGGGACATCTCGCCCCAGCAACTCGGGAAGTGTGCTCTGGAGAGAGAGAAGGCCATCTTCCATAAGGGCCATAATAGCCATGGTGGTGGCCAAAGGTTTGCTCAGAGAAGCAAGGTCAAATGAGGTGTCAACGGTTAGGGGAAGAGGTTGCGGAACAAGCTGACGTTGGCCGTAAAATCCTTGCCATTGTTTGCGGGCCCCCGGCGGACCGCAAACAATCCCTACTGCCGCGCCTGGAAAAACTCCCTCTTTAATCCCTTCCGTAAGCAACCGGGAAAGAGGTTCCGGCAACAATTCAGCACTGTTTTCCTTACCGTTATTCATCACCTAGATAAAAACCTTTTTATAAAATTTTAAATTTTCCAAGGTTTTACCGGTGCCATTGATCACCGTGGTTAATGGTTCGGTGGACAGATTACAAGGGATGTTTGTTTCCTTTTCGATGGCCAACCCGATCCCACGCAACATGGCTCCCCCCCCAGTGAGATAGATGCCATCTTCGGCAATATCGGTAACCATGTCTGGCAGTGTTTTATCAAGGGCGGCATGAACTGCCTTGATAATGGTGGCAATGGGCTCCTGGATAGCCTCCCTTATCTCTTCAGGGGGTAGATTAAGAGTCATGGGAATACTGGTGGCCGCATCTTTACCAGCAACGGTAAAAGCTGTTAGTCCTGGCATAGGGACAGCTGAACCAGCAGCTATCTTTGCCTCTTCGGCGCTGTTTTCGCCAACCTGCATGGTGTGCTTGCTAAGGATATGCTCCTTTAACTTCCTGCTCATGGTATCACCACCAACACGAATGTTATCGCTGTAAGCCACCGAAGATAGACTTAAGACAGCAATATCGGTGATCCCACCGCCTATATTAACCACCATCTGACCGCGATTACGGTCAATATCTAAACCAGCGCCGATGGCAGCCGCAATAGGCTCCTCAATGAGAAAAAGTTTACCTATCCCAGACTCTGAAGCGGCCTTTACAACCGCTTTTTCCTCCAACTTGCTAATCCCGGCCGGAACGCAGACTACCGCCTTGGGTTTGAGCAACCGGCCCATCTTTTGAACCTTGGCGAAAAATTCACGAATCATCGCCTGGGTTATTTCCATATCCTCAATTACGCCACTTGCCAAAGGCCTCACCACCTTAATATTGAGGGGAGTGCGCCCTATGTAACTTTTTGCCTCATTACCAACCGCCAACACTTCCATGGTGTGAATATTATAAGCTACCACTGAAGGTTCCTGAAGAACCAACCCTTCTCCTTTCAGAAAAATAAGAGTGTTGGCAGTTCCCAGATCCATGGCCATATTTTTACATAAAAAACCATTTCGCCGAGGTGAAGGTTGTGCCAGCGGCTCCTTCTTTTTCTTTTTATACCTGTTGGCCTTGCCGCTCTTACCTGATAGTACACCCATTACAGAAATAACCTATTGATATTATTGGTTAATATTATATTTTATTATGTTATCATAAGCCCAATCGGGGCCCCCCACAAATACTCTAAATACGATAAAATATCCACATTCCCGAAAGCTCATTTTAAGTACTTTTTTTTTAAGGTATCTACCTGGCTCTTTTCCTTAAAATGATTGAATTTTTCCCCTTTTTACACTATCTTGGATGATAAATAAATATAGGGTATCTTTCCTTTTTTAAATATTTGATATTCTTATATATTTAATAAGCTTTAGCAAAGGAGAAAATAGAGCTTTTAAACGTTACCCAGCCAAAAGATGTTTGTTCAACTTTTAAAAGCTGTTGATAACTCTAATTTGCTTTTTTTCCCTATTTTACTACCACCACCGTATTTAATAAGTTTATCTTAAATATCAAAGCGTTAAGTATGTTATAAACATACTAACACTGCTTATAATAATAAGTTAACTTCTTTAAAAAAAACTTATTTAAAAGAGGCTCTCTGTATGGCGATGATCATTAACGTTTCTCGAGAAGATTTTCTGTCAGCACTTTCCTCCCTGCAAAACGTCACCGGCAAAAAAGGGACCATTGCCATTCTAAGCAACGTTCTGGTTGAAACATCCAACGATGCCATCATTGTTACCGGTACAGATCTCGAAGTTGGGATCCGCTACACCATTCCTGCCGAGATCATGGACAGTGGTTCCATAACCATGCCCGCTAAAAAACTATTTGAGATTGTTAGAGAATCAAGTGCTGATCTAATCCATCTGGAATGCCTTGATAATAACTGGGTTAAAATAACTGCTGATTCAAGCAGCTATAATCTTGCTGGAATGGAAGCAGATGAATTTCCTTCTTTCCCGGAATATAACGAAGCATCTCTGGTTGCCATTGATGGAGCCTTAATAAACGAACTCATCGATAAAACCATTTTCTCGGTTGCTGCAGAAGGGGAGAGTCAATATAACCTGGCCGGTATTCTGGTGGAAAAAGAGGTCAGAGACGGCGATAAGAATTTTATTAGGATGGTCTCCACCGATGGACATCGGTTGTCCATGATGGAACTGGAAAGAGGTGAAGATCTTGCTAATCTAGAAATAAATAACACCACTCTTATTCCTCGCAAAGGCATTATGGAAATGCGCAAATTCTGCGATGGTCTGGATACGGTGTCCATATCCTTTGAAGAAAAACAGGCGGTTTTAAAGTCTGCCCAAGCTATTCTCATCATTCGCTTAATGAACGGAGATTTTCCTGATTACCGCAATATTTTAAATGGAAATGCCGATGAAACCTTTGTGGAGATAGAAAGAAAAGCACTTTTAAATTCAATGAAAAGAATGAACCTCTTCACCGAAGATCGTTACAATGCGGTTAAATTTCATATAGAAAAAAATAAATTGATCTTGTCTTCACAAAATATGGACATTGGTAATGCCAAGGATGAGCTGTCCATCGTCTATGAAGGTGAAGAATTGGATTTAGGTTTTAACGGCAAATATTTTGCTGATGTTCTGCAAGTACTTAATAGCGATACGGTTAAGGCATTTATAAGTTCCAATGAAACTCCCTGTCTTGTTAGGGCCGACAATGAACCGGGTTTTGTAAGTCTGATTATGCCCATGAAATTATAGATTAAGAAAAGCGTCCTTTTTCCCTGTAAAAAAACTATTCCAAAGGAAAAATAAGTGACTGAAGAAAATAAAGGCTACGGCGCGGAGCAGATCAAGGTTCTTTCCGGTCTGGAAGGCGTTCGTAAGCGACCGTCCATGTATATTGGCAACACCGGAGAGGAAGGATTACATCACCTCATCTATGAAGTTGTTGATAACTCCATCGATGAGGCCCTGGCGGGTCATTGTTCTTCCATCAAGGTGACTTTTCACGAAGATGAAAGTGTCTCTGTGGAAGATAATGGGCGTGGCATCCCAGTGGATATCCATCCCACCGAAGGTGTTTCAGCCCTGGAGCTGGTCATGGGTACCCTCCATGCCGGCGGAAAATTCGATCATTCCACCTACAAGGTATCCGGCGGTCTGCACGGAGTGGGCGTTTCGGTGGTAAATGCCCTCAGTGCATGGACGGTGGCCGAGGTAAAAAGAAACGGGAAGGTGCATCAGCAACGCTATGAAAAAGGTATCAAGCAAGGTGATGTGCAGGTGGTGGGAGACACAGATAAAAGTGGCACCAAGATAACCTTTATTCCTGATGCTTCCATTTTCACTGAAACCGTTATCTTCAAGTATGAAACCATCCAAAATCGCTTGCGAGAATTGGCCTTTCTCAATAAGAACGTAAAAATTTTGCTCAAGGATGAGCGTAGCGGCGCAGAGGATGAATTTCACTGTAAGGGCGGTTTGGCCGAGTATGTGGAGTACCTGAACCGTAAACGTACCCCCATCAATGCCGAGCCAATCTTCTTTACCGACGAAAAAGAAAACGTGCAAGTGGAGATATGTTTTCAATACTTCGATGGCTATTCTGAGCGGCTTTTTTCCTATGTTAACAATATCTTCACCAAGGAAGGTGGCACTCATGTAACCGGTTTTCGTGGTGCCCTTACCCGTTGCATAAACAAGTATGCAAGCGACGATATCATCCCCAAGAACATGAAAGAGAAGCTGGGCGGTGATGATGTTCGTGAAGGATTGACCTGTGTTATCTCAGTGCGGGTTCCCAATCCGCAGTTTGAGGGACAGACCAAGACCAAACTTGGTAACTCCGAGGTGAGGTCCATTGTTGAAGGGATTTGTAACGAAAAACTTTCCGCTTACCTTGAGCAGAATCCGGTGGAAGCAAAAAAACTGCTGATGAAGGTGGTGGATGCGGCTCGAGCTCGAGAAGCGGCGCGGCGGGCCAAGGACCTATCCCGTAAGAAAGGCGGCGGCCTTGATCTCTTGATGGCCGGAAAACTGGCAGAATGTCAGTCCAAGATCCCGGCAGAACGCGAGATATTCATAGTGGAGGGCGATTCGGCCGGCGGTAGCGCCAAACAGGGACGAGATCGAGTTTTCCAAGCCATCCTCCCTCTGCGCGGCAAGATCATGAACGTGGAGAAGGCTCGTTTTGATAAGATTCTCACCAGTGAAGAGATAAAACAGGTCATCTCAGCCCTGGGCACTGGCATCGGCAAGGATGAATTCGAGGCTGAGAAACTTCGCTATCACAAGATCATCATCATGACCGATGCGGACGTCGACGGCGCCCATATCCGGACTTTACTGCTCACCTTCCTTTACCGACAGATGTTGCCGCTGGTGGAAGCGGGTTACGTTTATATCGCCCAGCCGCCCCTGTATCGTTTGGGTAGGGGCAAGAAGGAACAATATTTCCTGGGTGATAATGATCTTAACCAGCATCTTTTTAAGCAATCCAGTGAGATAATGAAGATCCAGAAGCAGGATGAAGAAAGGTGGATTGAAGGGGAAGAACTTATTGGGATTCTTAAAAAACTCTCTTTCTATCAGAAGATTGTTGAGTACATGGATCGTATCGGCCTCTGGGAAGATACCATCCATTATCTGTTGAAAAAGGATCTGCACAGCGCTGATCAATTTGCTGACGAGGATTATGTGCGTACCCTAAAAGAAGAGCTGGCCGGGCAAAACATGATTGTGGGTAAATTACGTCCCTGTTCCTGGAAACACAGTTGTTGGGAGTTTGATGCGGCCATTAAAGACAAGGCGCATATGATCATGACTGTTGGTCCCCAGATCCCCCTGATTCCAGAGTATCGTTCAGCCATGGGTATTTTTCAGGAAATAAAAGATCTGCTCATCAAAAGCTATGTGGTTGAAAGCAAGGGTAATCCCATTAAAGCTGATAACTGGCGGGAATTGTTGCAAATTACCCGTAGTGAGTCCTTCAAGGGCAGTCATCTCCAGCGTTACAAAGGTTTGGGTGAGATGAACCCCGAGCAGCTTTGGGATACCACCATGGATCCCACCCGCAGGGTGTTGGTGCAAGTCACCATTGATGACGCCGAACGGGCCGATGATATGTTCACCACCCTGATGGGCGATAAGGTTGAACCGCGCCGTGAATTCATCCAGAACCACGCCTTGGAAGTTTCCGAACTGGATATATAATCTTGAACCTGTAAACGTCCGCCAAGATGATTTATAAAAGCTTTATCTTGCGGTAACGATTAAGGAAAACCTATTCATAGGGAAGACGAGATAATGGATCAAACTGAAGAGAATAACAATCTGCCGTCACCAACCATTTCCATCGAAAAGGAGCTGCAGAAATCATATCTCGATTACGCGATGAGCGTAATTATCGGGCGGGCTTTGCCTGATGTTAGAGATGGTCTGAAGCCGGTGCATCGGCGGGCCTTGTTTGCCATGCGCGAACTGAGCAACTACCATAATCGCCCCTATCTCAAATCGGCCCGTATCGTCGGTGACGTTATCGGTAAGTACCATCCCCATGGCGATACTGCGGTTTATGATACCATCGTTCGTATGGCCCAGGATTTCTCCATGCGCTATCCGCTGGTGGATGGTCAGGGTAACTTTGGTTCGGTGGATGGCGATTCACCGGCGGCCATGCGTTATACCGAGTCACGGATGACCAAGCTGGATCAAGAGATTATCGCCGATCTTGAAAAAGAGACCGTGGATTTCGTCCCCACCTACGATAACTCCATGGTGGAACCGGTGGTTTTCCCCAGCAAGATTCCCACCCTGCTGATCAATGGCTCGGCGGGGATCGCGGTGGGTATGGCCACCAATATCCCACCCCATAACCTCACCGAGGTGATTAACGGTCTCCTGGCCCTGATTGAGAACCCGTTGATCACCATTCATGAGTTAATGGACATTATCACTGGCCCTGATTTCCCCACCGGCGCATTTATCTGCGGTCGGGCCGGAATCCGTGAAGCGTACGAAACCGGACGCGGCTCAGTGTTGATGCGCTCCAAGACCCATACCGAAAAGAGCGCCAAGACCAGTAATCGTGAGGCGATCATCATCACCGAGATCCCTTACCAGCAGAATAAGGCGCGGTTGATCGAAAAGATTGCCATCTTGATCAAGGATAAGCGCATTGAAGGGATCTCGGTGGTTCGCGACGAGTCTGATCGGCGCGGCATGCGCATCGTCCTGGAGCTTAAAAAAGACGAAAACGCTGATGTGGTCTTGAACCAGCTCTATAAGATGACCCCCTTGCAGCGAAGTTTCGGGATCATCTTCCTCTCCATCGTTAACAACCGTCCCGAGGTTTTGAACCTCAAGCAGATGTTGGAGTATTTCCTCCTCCATCGTAAAACCATTGTTTATCGGCGCACCGCTTTCGATCTTCGTAAGGCTGAGGAGCGGGCCCATATTATCGAAGGGTTGAAGATTGCTATCACTAACCTCGACGAGGTAGTAGAGCTGATCAAGAGTTCACCAAACCCGGTGGAAGCCAAGGCTGGTTTGATAGCACGCTTTGAACTTTCCGAGATTCAGGCCCAGTCCATCCTCGACATGCGGCTGCAACGGATCACCGGTCTGGAGCGGGATAAGATCATTGCTGAATTTGATGATTTGATGGCGAAAATAGCTCGTTTCAAAGAGATTCTCGGCGACGAGAACGAGGTGATCAAGATCATCAAGCAAGAGTGCGAAGAGATCGTCGAGCAGTATGGCGACGAGCGCCGCACCGAGATCATTGAGGCCCCGGAAGAGATTTTGCCTGAGGACATGATTCAGGTGGAAGATATGGCGGTTACCATCACCCATGCCGGTTATATCAAGCGTAACCCGGTTGATATGTATCGGGCCCAGCATCGCGGTGGCAAGGGGATCAAGGGCGCGACGACCATGGAAGATGATTTCGTTAGCAACCTCTATCTAGCTTCCACCCACGATACCCTCCTTTTCTTCACCTCCCTGGGCAAGGTGTTCTGGCGCAAGGTTTATGAGCTGCCGTTGGCCAGCCGCACCGCTCGCGGCAAAGCCATTGTTAACCTCCTTGACCTTGGTCAGGAAGAGAAAACGGCGGCGGTGTTGAAGGTACACAGCTTCGACGTCCCGGAAGGCGGCGACGGTTTTATCATGATGGTCACCAAGCGCGGAGTGGTAAAGAAGACCAGCCTGCAAGAGTTCAGGCGGCCGATCCGGCGCGGCAAGATCGCCCTCACCATCCGCGAAAATGACGAGATTTTGACCTCGTTACTCACCACCGGCGACAACCAGATCCTGATCATCACCCGTAAGGGCATGTCGGTACGTTTCCATGAGGACGATGTCCGCGCCATGGGCCGCACCGCTGCTGGGGTCAAGGGTATTACCTTGGCACCAGATGATGAAGTGGTTTGTGCAGTGGTTGTGAAGGCCGATACCTCCATCCTCACCCTCACTGAAAACGGCTTTGGCAAGCGGAGCCCCGAGTCTGAATATCGGCTCCAGCGTCGTGGCGGCAAGGGAATATTCGCTATTAAGCAAAGTGACCGGAATGGTGATGTGGTGGGAGCCTTGTTGGTTGATGACGAGGATGAGATCATGCTGATCACCGACGGCGGCAAGATTATCCGTACCCGGATGGAGCACATGCGGGTCATTGGCCGTAACACCCAAGGGGTGAAGGTCTTTAACCTTGGCAAGGGCGAGAAGGTGGTTGGCCTTGATCGGGTAGCCGAGCCTGCCGAGGAAGAAGAAGAAGGTGAGACCGCTCCTGAAGAGGGCGGCGAGGAATAAACACTCTGCATGGGATTAAACAATGGCTGAACAACATATTGCGGTGATCGGTGCTGGCAGTTGGGGCACCGCTCTAGCCAAGCTGGTCAGTGACAAGGGGTTGCCGGTTAACCTCTGGGCCCATCGCCGCGAGCATGTTGAAGCCATTGGCCGTGACCGCGAGAACAAGCAGTATCTGTCCGGCTATCCGCTGGCTGATTGCCTCACTGTTACCCACGATCTGGCCGCCGCTGTCCGCGGCTGTCCGCTGGTTTTGATGGTGGTGCCGTCCCACGGTTACCGAGAGGTTTTTTCCTCTCTCGTCCCTCATCTCGACACCGGCACCATCGTTGTTTCCGCCACCAAGGGGATCGAAAACGAAACCTTGATGACCATGACCCAGGTGATGGCCGATGTCCTTCCCCAGGTCTCAGGCTGTCATCTAGGTGTTCTTTCCGGCCCCAGCTTCGCCAAAGAGGTGGCGGCGGGGCTTCCCACTGCAGTTACCGTTGCTGCCCACACCAAAAAAGTCGCGCAACAGATTCAGGAAGTCTTTTCCACCGACCGTTTCCGGGTTTATGCCAGTATCGATGTCATTGGCATGGAGCTGGGCGGTGCCCTCAAGAACATCATTGCCATTGCCGCCGGTGTCTGCGACGGACTGGGTTACGGCACCAACACCCGCGCCGGTCTCATCACCCGAGGGTTAGCCGAAATTACCCGATTGGGCGTCAAGATGGGTGCTAACCCTCTTACCTTTTCCGGCCTCGGGGGCTTAGGCGATCTGGTTCTCACCTGTACCGGCGATCTCAGCCGGAACCGTCACGTTGGCCTGGAATTGGGCAAGGGCAAAACCCTTAAGGAAATCCTCGCTGCCATGGGTATGGTTGCCGAAGGCGTCAAAACCACCAAGTCCTCCTATAATCTCGCCCGTCGCGAAGGGGTGGAGATGCCGATCCTCGAACAAATCTATCAAGTTATATACGAAGACAAACCCTGTAAGGCAGCGGTGCAGGCCTTGCTTTCCCGTGATTTGAAAGGGGAGTTGGAGTAAGAGGGGTGGGGGGGAATGTGCTTTTATTATGGTGGCTTGCCTGACTGGTGGTAGGTTTGGCTGGGTGTGAAAAAAGAGCAGTCTACTAAACGAACCAAGGGCGCGGTCTGATGCTTGCTATGTCGCCAGGAAAGTGCTGTGTAATCTCGAAACGCGCTACGCTTTGAAGCGCTCGCTGCCTGGGTAGTCGCAAAATTCAACAGGGCAACGAAAAAATCATCGGTGCTCGCACCGCATAAAACGGTAATGATTCATACAATCAAAGGAGAGCCGATGACGACGAGTGCAGGTGGCCAGATGGCAGGATACCTATGGCAGGCAGTGGAAGCGTGTCGTCGTGCCCTGACTGAGTCACATGATGTCGTCGTCAAGATTGAGGTGGAAGACGACCTGTCTGTAGCGACCATGGATGGCTTTATTCTGTCGTGTGAGCAACTGAAGCATAGTGAGATTAATCACGCCATTAGTGAAAATAGTCCTGTCTGGTGGCAAGCAGTGGACGCCTGGATTCGGGGGCCTGCGCCACAGACGGGGAAGCTGCGGTTGCTAACCACAAGCAGGCTTCAGCCAGAATCCCTATTGGCTTCATGCTACCAACCAACCGGTGTTGCCCCATGGGATGCCTTGCTTTCCGAGATGGACCAGCGAGCTGCCGAAGCAACCAACAAAGTGCTTGCCAGGAAAGGTGTCTATGCCCGCTGGATTGACCTCAAGGACGCGCGGCGTGAACTCCTTACTCGAATCGAGATTGCCAGTGCGCAAGGTCGTCTGGAGGCCTCGAATGATCAACTAGAAGAAACAATGATGGACCGCAGTGTTCCCCCAGAGATTGTATCGCAGGTCCGTAAATCCTTGGTTGGGGCGTTCATGGGTCGGCTGACGGCTTCACTGGACTCGGGTGGCTTCGAGGTGACCGTGAAAGACATGAATGCTGACTTTCTCGAAGCATATGTGCGCCACGCGACGCCAGGCAAATACGAATTCCCTGACTTGGAATACACCAATGACGACATCCAGGCCCTCCAAGCAGAACACCACCAGCACCTCATCCCACAACTTGCCGCTATCAACCGCGATCAGCCGGAGACCATCGCCCGAGCGCTGAATAATTGGTTCAGCGCTCGTACCCGACGCCAGGAATTCATGGATGGTACGCCCCATGAAATACTGGACCTCAAGAACCATGACACGGACCTAAAACAATACTGCCAGACCATACATGAGGAGCACTTACCGATTGGCGATGCAGACCACGCTCGGAAGATTGGCCGGGATGTCCATAAAAATTGCATGAAATATCCGTCGAAGCTTGGTCGCACGGATCCTCCTCTTCAATTCACTCAAGGTAGTTATCACGAGTTGAGTAACGTGCTAAGTCTAAGATGGAATCCCACATACGGGGAGGATGCATAGATGCACCAATTCCTTGACACGGACATACATCAGGAACCCATGGCGGCAGCAGTTATTCTCCATTGGATGGCGGAAAGTCACGCCAAGGCACGCGACCTCCATAACGGCATCCTGATCCCTTGGGCGATGTTGGGGATCGGGTTGGTTGCAACAGAAAGCACTCTGGAGTCCTCACCCTTGAAGAAACAAACATTTACAGGTTGGATCCGAAACGAGGGGGCACGAAGTTGGCGTGGATACTCTAAGCAGACCATCTTAGCCTGGAAGGACACATTTTGGGCTGCTCTTGCACATGGAGAGGCCGCCGGAATTTTAGAATTGAAGGACGGTCGGCTCTTTGCAAAAGGTAAAGTCAATGCCCTTGAAGCCAAGAGCCGCTCTGCTCTCGTACGTCGAGTGGCCTGCGCCATTGGCGGGACGCTTGGAGGTGAACAAGACGACCTGCGTATCGCTAGCGCACTAGGATTGGAGTTCGAAGCATGAGCTGGAGAATAAAGAGTCTCATCATTTATCAACGGGACGGAGCCGATCGACGGACTCTGAATTTCAACACCCACGGGGTGAATGTCATCACAGGTAACAGCCAGACTGGCAAGTCGGCAGTTTTGGACATTCTTAACTACATCTTGATGAGCAAATCCTGTCCAATCCCCAAGGGAATCATCCGCCAAGCAGTATCACATGTCGGCGGTCACTTTGTTGGTCTGGATGGAGAGCTTCTGGTCCTCCGACCTCTCCCATCCCCGGGCACCAAGGTATCTACACAGGGATGGTACCAGCTTGGAAAGGACCTGAAATTCCCTAACGAAATCCCTGAGATGTGCTCCAACCGGGCCGTCGTCCGAGACATTCTATCATCGTTCACCGGAATTGCAGGCGCTGCAGTTCTATCCAACCCGAAAGAGCCATGGGAAGAAGTCCAAGCGGAGGCTAACATTCGTCATGCTGCGGCCCTCATTTTTCAGCCGCAGGACGTAATCGCCAACAGATACGTCAGCGTACCCGGTCTTGACAGCGAAAACCACCGGCGGCACACGCTGGATGCTTTGCCATTTCTTCTTGGCATCGAAAATGCGGAGATGCTAGCTGCGCGGGCGCGCCTTCGTGGACTTAAATCCAATCTACGGACGCTTAAGGTGAAAGGCAAAGAGCGGCAGAGCTTGCGTGCTAACACTTTTGCCCGTGGTCACAAGTTGTGGCTGGAAGCCCAAGGCGTAGGTTTGCTTGAGGGGCCAGTCCCAGAATCCGTACCCGCCCTCTTGGGGGTTCTGCGTGACATGCACGTGGACGAACCGAAGCGGTTCGACGTTGCCACGGCAGTTCCCGACATCCGTCAACTTGAAGCACATGAACTGGCAGCGCGCAAGGCCGTTCAGGAGATGCGCAAACGCATCCGCAACCTTCGAGAATACGAGCGGTCCGCAGAAGTCCACCAAGACGTGGTTTCGCGGCAACTCAGCAAACTTTCTATCTCCGAACTCCTTCCGACCCACGTCAGCAGCAGAACTTGTCCTGTCTGTGAGTCCGAATCCTTCGACCCAGCGCGACATCGCAAACAGTTGATGGTTACACTTTCGTCCCTGAAAGGTATTCATGCTGTTCCGCTTCGCATGGATGCGAAGGCCCGAAAGGCCCGGGTGCGCTTGGATGAAGAACTTGTTCCCCTTGAGGAGCAACACGTAGCGGCCCAGAGCAAACTTCGTATGGCCTTTGCGACCATCTCGAAGAACTCAGACCATCTCACTGCAGACCGGGAAATCGACCGACTTCTTGGCAGGATTTCTGAATACATCCGCACTATCGACGTGGGTGGCATGGATGATGACGAGGAAGACCTGGATGCGTTGACGGCGGAGATTGAAGCGTTACAGAACAAGATCAACTCTATCTGGATGCGCCGTAAGAAAACACAGGAGGCTGTCAATAAGAAAATGACCACGTTAGCGCGGCGCATGGAGGTTGAATTCCAGGAGGGCAACGCTTCGATTTCGGTCGAAGATCTCGCAATCAAGGTCCAAGTGTCTCCAGACAGTGACGAGATGACCAGCCTATCCGAAATCGGCAGTGGTGCCAATTGGGTCTGTTATCACCTTGCGGGCATACTTGCAATTCACGACCATCTTTCCCAAAACGAGTGTCCGGTCCCACGAACCTTGCTTATCGACCAACCAAGCCAGGCCTGGTTCCCGGAAGAACTTCGCAACACGGATCGAGAAGGGGAACTAGTTCCCAAAGACGCCGAGGACACCAACAGGGTGCGGGACATCTACCGGCTCTTTGGGGAGATGACCTTAAACGAAGCATTCCCCCAGATAATCGTCATGGATCATGCCAAATTCACGGACTCGTGGTTCAGGGACATGATCCGCTACGAATGGCGTCACGGTGAAAAACTGGTGCCGAAGCATTGGGTCAGAGATGGCGCGAAAATAGAATAAGGAGAATGGAGACATCCTATATTGACCCTGTCTAAACCATCATAATGGGGCCAGGCCACGGTAAGTGGTTGTAATTATGGATGATCATTTCTTAAAAAAGCCCTTTTGTGGGCTATAATGATGTTTTTAGGACCAAAAACGCAAATATTGTGACCTCGTGTAACTCGTAACCAGTGGACAGAACGGGGACAGGCGTTACTTGTGGGTATTAGAAGCAAATCGAAAGCAAACACCCGTAAGTCAAGTCTGACCACCATACATGTTAATGGGTTGGTGAAAATGAGCAAAAATTTAAAAATGGAAGAATTTGTTGCTGGTAAATTGAAGCAACAATATGAGTATAAAAGTTTTCAACCTAACCTTGTTAATATGCAATGGAGCTGGGATAGTCCAAAAATTAATACGCGACTGGAAAAGGCATCACGATCATTAGCTGAGTTAAATGCGTATTCTCTTATTGTTCCGGATATCGACCTTTTTATCAGGATGCATGTGCGTAAGGAGGCGAGTCAATCCAGTAAAATAGAGGGTACGCAAACACATATTGATGATGTGATTTTGGATGTGTCGCAGATTGATCCTGAGAAGCGTGATGATTGGCAAGAAGTTCAAAATTATGTTCAAGCCATGGGGGATGCTATTTGGGAGCTTGAAACACTTCCTCTTTCGGTTCGCCTCTTAAAGAAAACGCATGAAATATTGATGCAAGGTGTTCGTGGTGAGCATAAAACGCCAGGAAACTTTCGTGTTTCTCAAAACTGGATTGGTGGCACAAGTTTAAGCAATGCTGTGTTTATCCCCCCACACCATGAAACCCTCCCAGAACTCATGAGTGATCTTGAAAAGCTGTGGCATAACGAATCAATTGATGTACCTGAGTTAATTCGAATTGCTATCAGTCACTATCAGTTTGAAACAATACATCCTTTCTTGGATGGTAATGGCCGTATTGGCCGACTTCTTATTACGCTGTACTTAATTAGCCGTGGAATACTAGGTAAACCGTCGTTATATTTGTCCGATTATCTGGAAAAAAATCGTATTGCTTACTACGATGCTCTAACTAGAGTCAGGGTGTCAAACGACCTTGTACCTTGGGTAATATTCTTTCTGGATGCGGTCATAGAGACTGCTGAAAGTAGCAAAAAAACCTTCCAGAAGATAATGAGTATGCGTAATGAGTTGGAAGCTCAAATGGTAACACTGGGTAGACGCGCGGAAAAAGCTAGAAAGTTGTTACTGCATTTATATAGTAGCCCTGCTGTTAATGGAAGCATGGTTGTTGGGTTATTGGGTGTAACACCCCGTGCCGCTAATGGTCTGATAGACGAGTTCGTAAGGTTGGAAATACTTGAAGAAATTACAGGTTTCCAGCGCAATAGACTGTTTGTTTTTCGTAAATACATGCAACTGTTTGGGTAATTTACCTCCAAGGCTGAAAATATAATAAGTATATTTATAGTGTATTTTGTTGTGCGCTAGGTATATTATGGGTTTGCTTGTTTTACTTTCAGTAAGCATAAAACGCGATTCGAACGATTCGGGGTCGAACCAAGCTAACTATCTGAAATAACAATGATACATATACAGAAACACCTGTTTTTAAGCCTTATGTCGTCCTTTTTGGGGCCAAAAACGACGGTTTAATTTGATTTTCAGCCTTAAGGCAACCTTTCCTGCACAAATCAATGATTTAACCGGATCGTTCATTGTACCAATACTAAAAAATTAAGGATTGTCCCATGGGGCGTGGTGAATACAAACTATTTTCTGAAGGCAAAATTGCCGGACTGACCATCCCTAATCGTCTGGTTCGGTCAGCTACCTATGAAGGCGCCAGCGGCGCCGGGGCGGTGCCGGAGGAGATGATCGGAGTTTATGAAGAGCTGGCGACAGGCGGAGTCGGCATGATCATCACCGGCTTGATGATGGTGGCAAGAGTCTGCGAGTCTGTTTCCGCGGGTCGCCCCGCATACCGCGCCAATGTCATTGAGGGAATTGAAAAATTGGCAGATGTTGTCCATCGTTTTGGTTCCGGTTGCAAGATTGTGGGGCAGATTGGCCAGGCGGGCTTTGATGCCGCCGCCTCAGCATACCCGACCCCCTTTAAAAGTGAGATGAAGCGCGCGGTCACCGTCGAGGAGATCCGGGCTTTTGAAGAACTCTGCGTCGAAGCGATCATGAGGTTGCGGGACGCCGGATTCGACGGCGTACAGTTGCATGCAGCGCATGGCTATTTCCTGAGCAGCTTTCTGTCTCCTTTTATGAATCGCCGAACAGACGAATACGGTGGCTCGGTACACAATCAAACAAGAATAATCAGAGAGATTGTTTCCAAGGCACGAGAACAGGTGGGAGATTTTCCTATTCTGATAAAAATGAATTGTTCGGACCATGTCGAGGGGGGAGCAAACATCAATTCCTTTCCTGAAATGGCGAAGGAATTAGAAAAGGCGGGTATTGATGCCCTTGAGGTGAGCGGCGGAACCGCAGAATGTCTAGGGCAAACAGAACATAAACTCGGCTTCAAACCCGTATTCAAGGGCGCGGAAGCGCATATCGGGATAACGAATATTGAAAACCAGTCCTATCATCTTCGGTACGCAGAGAAGTTGGAACTAAACATTCCGGTGATTCTAGTCGGCGGAAACAGGAATGTTGAACGATTGGAAGAAATCATTCAGCAGGGGAAGGTCGATTTCGTGTCAATGGCACGACCGTTGATCTGTGAGCCAGACTTGCCTTTGCGCTGGCGCAAAGGTTACGGTAAGAGTGAAGCGGCTTGTATAGCATGTAACACATGCTATTACCCCGTCTTTGGTCCGGATAAATCAAAACGATATAGTGGTCCCATATGTGTCTTCAAGCAGGATAAACAGCGATACCTGAAGGCGCAAAAATGGATTAACTCGTGGGTAGAAGATCATATTGTGAAGTGAGGAATGTGTAAGGATGCCATGCAAGTATGCCTTTCAAAGGCACAGCCAAGACAAGGGTAATCAAAACAGCATAACCATGCAATTTTGAGGCCCAATAGGGGGCGGGGTCGGACCGAGTTAACCTCTTTAAATAATGCAACAAAAGTAAAAAAATCGGTTATTTCTAACCCTTAGAAAGCCGGTTTTGCACCCAAAGGTGAACCGCTAAGAACATGCCGAGAGCCGACCTACTAACAGAGAGTGTTCACCAAAAACCTGTGCAAAAACCAGGGTCAGGCATGACTTGTGGGTGTTTGGGGTAACCTTATTCGCGAAAAAATCACTCCAGGGCGGGGTCTTGCGGGATCTGGGCGCCGTGCCAGACCGCGACAATCCACACGGTATTGTTTTTTACTTTGTAGAAGAATCGGTATGGGGCGATGACAACTTCCCGATAGGGCAGGTCGGGGAACTCCGGCAGGGAGCGGCCTGATTTGGGGTGATCAAGCAGTCGTTCCAGTGCTTTTTCCGCCTTTTTGCGAAAAGCAATGGCCGCCGAGGGTTTGTCCTGGCGGATATAGGCAAGCGTACTGAAAAACTGTTTGCGTGCGGTGGGCGTAAAGAGGATTTTCATCTTATTCGGCCAAAATTTCGTCTGCCTCGGCCATGACCGTTTTCAAGTCATACCCTTCTTCTGCTTCAATCTCTTTTTCGCCACGAGCCAGAAGACGTAATATCTCAAGCTGGTGCTGGGTGTACTCATACTCTTTCATGCTGACCAGAACCGCAGCCGCACGTCCTCGTTGGGT
>JAQYVW010000096.1 GCA_030145325.1 Desulfurivibrionaceae bacterium | reverse complement strand
AGGGTTACAACCCCGGTAACATCGGTGGTCCGAAAGTAAAACTGCGGACGATAACCGTTGAAGAAAGGAGCATGACGTCCACCCTCTTCCTTGCTCAAAATGTAGCACTCAGCCCGAAACTTCTTATGCGGAGTAATGGAACCCGGCTTGGCAAGAACCTGACCGCGCTCGATATCCTCACGCTTAAGACCACGAAGCAGAACACCGATATTATCACCGGCACGCCCCTCATCCAACAGCTTCCGGAACATCTCAACCCCGGTAACCGTGGTTTTCTGGGTGTCACGGATACCGATTACCTCAATTTCCTCGCCAACCTTAACGATCCCTCGCTCAACCCGACCGGTGGCAACAGTGCCACGACCGGAGATAGAGAAAACATCCTCCACCGGCATCAAGTAAGGCTTATCGATATCGCGCTCGGGCTCAGGAATAAATGTGTCACAAGCCTCCATCAGGTCCCAGATGCACTTGGCAGCAGCCTCGTCCTCGGGATTCTCAAGAGCCTTCAAGGCACTACCCTGAATGATCGGGGTATCGTCGCCGGGAAAGTCGTACTTATCAAGCAACTCACGCAGCTCCATGTCAACCAGCTCGATGAGCTCCTCATCATCAACCATGTCGCATTTATTCAAAAAGACAACAACGGCGGGAACGCCAACCTGACGAGCAAGCAGGATATGCTCACGGGTCTGAGGCATGGGGCCGTCATCGGCGCCAACCACCAGGATAGCGCCGTCCATCTGCGCCGCTCCGGTGATCATGTTCTTAATGTAGTCAGCATGGCCGGGGCAATCAACATGGGCATAATGACGCGTATCGGACTCATACTCGACATGGGCGGTGGCGATGGTGATGCCACGCTCTTTCTCCTCAGGAGCCTTGTCGATCTGATCAAATGCGATGTCATCGGCAAAACCCTTGGTTGCAAGAACCCGGGTAATCGCTGAAGTCAGAGTCGTCTTACCATGATCAATGTGACCGATGGTGCCAATGTTGACATGCGGTTTGGTGCGTTCAAATTTCTCCTTAGCCATGATCCCTCTCCTCAGCCAATTTGTTTTGATTGACTCCGGCCAGCCAAAGTTTGCCGGGTATACTAATGCTCAAATAAATATGGAGCCCACGTCCGGACTTGAACCGGAGACCTCTTCATTACCAATGAAGTGCTCTACCAACTGAGCTACGTGGGCACCGAACTAATTTTGTATTTCCTGCCTGCACTCAGGATCGCGTACCGCCTGCAAACTATCCTACGGCGCGTTGTCCTGTTACGTTGGAGCGGGAAACGAGACTCGAACTCGCAACCCTCAGCTTGGAAGGCTGATGCTCTACCAATTGAGCTATTCCCGCTTCTTTCCTGGCAGGACTTTTTTGGAGTCGACTCTTCTACGGCCGCTGCCGCATTCTATCTACAACGTGTTAGCAATCTTATCAAGCAAAACACGTTTTACTTACAAGGTGGTGGAGGGGGGAGGATTTGAACCTCCGAAGGCGTTGCCGACAGATTTACAGTCTGTTCCCTTTGACCACTCGGGAACCCCTCCGCCTATATTTAAAACGCCATCCCAAAAGATGACGCCGTCAAACCAAATCTACTATCTCCTAAACGCTTAAACGCCGAACCGACATTTTTCAAATCAAGTCTTGGAGCTGGCGATGGGACTCGAACCCGCGACCTGCTGATTACAAATCAGCTGCTCTACCAATTGAGCTACGCCAGCGTAGCCGCCCATCATAGGTAGTTCGGGCCAATAAATCAACTCATTTTTTCTACATTTTACAAAAAAAGTGGCTCAACATGATGTAACCGTTGAGCCACCAGTAATACCGGTGAACTTGGACCACTATTTATGCTTCTTCCTTCTTCACAAAATTGCTCTCACGGTACTTCTCAAAAGCCATGGCAAAGGTACGGTAGGCCATATGCGCAAGCTTAGTGTAAGGCATATAGATGAAGAGCATGAATACAGAGACCAGATGCATGTAATAAAAGAGATATGCCAGTACCGGCACCCCAATCAACCGAGACAGTTCAGCCACCAGGCCGGTGACACCAACGGCCATGATCTCACCGATCAAGAACCAGTCATAGAACGTCGCAGTGGTATTATTTTCCTCCTCCGTCCTGGCCCGATTGGCCCAGAGGGTGCCGATACCAAAAATCAAGGCAATGGCACTGACGTTGGCAAGAATCTTAATGGGGTTCAACTGACCTATGGGACCATGCAGTTCCGGCATGAAGATACCAACGATATCCTTACTAATCAAGGCATAATTGGTGACAATGAACAAGCCGATGAAAGCAAAAACCAGAGGACGATGACCACTTACCCGATCAGCATTGGTACCACACTCATTAAAACGTCGATGCTCAAGAATCTCTTTAACCGATGGAACCAGAAATTGCTCGACAAACTGCTTCAACGACGGCTTAAACTGGGTATTAACATTGGCATTAGCGACCATCCCCTTCCACATCGCCGAGACACCACGAAAGGCAGCAAAAGCGCCAAAAGCGAAGGCTGGCAACATCATAATATCAATGAAGAAAACGTTCTTGGTCAAATATTTAAAATCCCAATGACCAAAGAAATGACCGAAACCAACTTCATGCAAGGTCTCTGCGTCGGGAAGATGCATACCGCCGGAGATAAACCACATGACCAGAATCAGCAAGGCCGGAATAGCGATCAGGATCGGCAGATTATTGCCGTTACTGGCCAATTTCGCCAATCCTTGCGGAAAACCATAATGGGTGTACGCATAGGCACGAATGGCACCAAGCACATCTCCAGGTTTCGCCCCACGAGGGCAATAGGCTGTACAATCACCACACTGATGACAGAGCATAACATCAGCATCTGCAACCAAACGATCTTTCATCCCCCACTGCGCCCAAATCATCTCCTTACGCGGAAACGGCTTGGTGTCTGTGGACAACGGACATTTAACGGAGCAGGTAGCACACTGATAACAATTCTTCAGAGTATCGCCACCGGCACCTTTTAGGAATTTAATAAATTGTAAATCCGGTTCTACTCGCATATTCTCCCCCTCACTTTGGCTCCGATTTAAACCTAGGCCAGGCAACAAACGAAGTTGCCTCAAAAAGTTTGGCATATAAATAGCGGTATTCAAGGTTCACGTCAACAGAATCCTTGAATACCGCATTTTTTTATTACTATGCCCTAGAAGCCCTTGAATGGGTTGGGACCCAATTCGATGATCTCCTCAACGAATTCCTGGAGAACAGTGGATACCTCATTAAAATCACTGATGGCTACCTGCTGAACCTTGACCCGCTCGGGCTCAATACCGAGGCTATTCAAAGATTCTGCAATATTAACCATCCGCCGATCAGCAAGCTCGGAACCTTTAACAAAGTGACACTGGTAATCATCGCCGAACTTACAACCCAGAAGAAGCGCACCGTCCATACCAGCGGACATGGCGTCCTTCAACCAAGCCATGTTCACGGAACCAAGACAACGAACCGGGATGAAGCGGATCAAGTTATTGAGAGGATGACGACGCATGGCTGCCATATCCAAGGCCGGGTAAGCATCATTCTCACAAACCAGAACCAGAAACCGCAACTTATCCTCGTCATCATCAGGAACTTCGATGGATTTGATCATGGAACCGACCAAATCGATATTGTAATCCTTGAAACCGATGATCCGCTCGGGGCAAGCACCCATACAGGTACCGCAACGGCGACAACGGGTGGGATTGGGCAGCGGAGTTCCCTTGGGATCATCATCAATGGCGCCAAAGGGGCATTCCTCGGTGCAACGCTTACACTGGGTACAACGCTGCATGAAGAACTCAGGGTAGGTAGCATCACCGGAACGAGGATGAACGGAAACGCCACGATCAGCAGATTCCATACACTGAATGGCCTTCAAAGCGGCGCCAGTGGCATCATCAATGGTCTCTTCCATGGTCATCGCTTTCCTAACGCCGCCACAGGCGTAAACACCGGTCCGACGAGTCTCGTAAGGGAAGCAGATGAAATGCGAATCAGCATAACCGTCAAAGAGATCCAGATCCAAGAAAGCCGGACCTTGACGATAAGCAAGATTAATGGTCGGACTGGCGGCAGTGGTTGGAACCATGCCGGCGGCCAGAACCACCATGTCAGCCTGGATGGAAACATCCTCACCCAACAGGGTATCTTTAGCTTCAACAACAAGAGCACCACCCTCTTCATTGACGCCGGTCACGGTGGCCTTAGTCAAGAAAATGCCATCGGTATCCTGGGCTGACTTATAGAACAGCTCCATGCTACCGGGGGTACGCATATGCTGATAAAGGATATACGCCTTACCTTCAGCGTTGTCCGCACATACATATTGGGCCTGCTTCAGGGCAACCATGCTGGTTACCGAGTTGCAGTATGGAAAATCCTTGTCGTGCTCTTCTGCGCCGGGGCTCTGAATAAAGACGACATTGGCCGGCACCTTACCTTCATTGGCCAACTTCTCGAACTGGGCGTTGGTCACAACCTTGTCGAACTTACCTGCGCCGAGATGCTCGTACTCGGAAACATCGGCAGGGGTCCAGCCAGTGGCAAGAACCACCGCACCGAAGTTTTCGGCATCGGGGTTAGCATCGGCGTAAGGTTGAAGACCGGCATTGGGATCTTCCATCTCACCCTTGTCGATCTTATCCTGCTCATCCACACCAACCTTAGCCGGAGCATCCCACTCACTCTTGGCGCCGGCCGGCTTAGCGGTCAGCTGAAATGCGCCGGGAGCGCCACCGATCCGAGCAACCTCGGTCTTGGTGCGAACGTTTATATTGCTGTCAGCCTCAACGTCAGCGACCATGGCCGGAACCGTGGGCTCCTCAAGGTCAGTCCAAGGAGACTGGGAGGGAAACTGCTTGCGCCAGTTGACTGCCTTGCCGCCAAGCTTATCGCCAGCCTCAAGTAGGGTAACCTGATATCCTGCCTTAGCAGCTTCCTTGGCAGCGGTCAAACCGGCGATACCACCACCGATGACCAAGACATTCTTGTTGGTCTCCTCAAGCTGGAACGGCTCAGGCAATTCGCTCTTCTGGGCACGCACACAAGCCATCCGCATGTAATCGGAAGCCAGTTCCTGAGTAAATTCAGGATTCGCATCCTCGGGCTTACACCACGCCACCTGCTCACGAAGGCTGGCACGGGAAACAATCTTGTCATTTCCGAAATCGAATTCTTCGGTCATCACTCGCGGGGAACATGCGCCGATCACAACGCTATTGGCACCACCAGCAATATCAGCTTTGATCATCTCAAGGCCCTCGGCGCTACAAAGAGCAGCGTGGGTCTTGCACTCAGCAATGCCACCATCGCCGGTCACAACACCGACCAGGTCCTCGACATTTACGGCATCACCGATACCGCATCCTGTACATATATATGCAGCGAAATTCTTATCCATGAATAATTACCTCCGTGACGCTTGAATGGCTTTAAGAGCTGCAGCCGTAGAATTCTGGCCGCTGGTGACAACATCGGCCGCCTTCTTGGCACAACCACCAGCAAACATTGCTTTGGCCTCATCGGCGAGAACAAAACCGTTGCTGTCCATGGTCACGCCCAAGGCAGCGCCCTGGTCCTGGAGTGCCGGCTTCATGCCGGTGGCCAGAATCGCCATATCAACCGTCTGGGAAATCTTATCACCGGTTACCGCATTTTCAGCGGTAAGGGTTACTGCGCCACCATCGGCAGCGACAATATCGGCAACCTTACCCTTGATAAAAGTGATATTTTCATCGCCCATCAGCTTCTCACGGAAATGCTCATACTTGCCGGGAGTACGAAGGTCGATGTAAAAGACATAAATCTTGGCTTCAGGATACTGCGCCCGGATGTAGTTAATCTGTTTGAATGTCGCCATACAGCAGATAAAGGAGCAATACTCGAGATGATTTTCGTCACGGGAGCCGGCGCACTGAACAAAACCAAAAGACTCAGGCTCTTTGTTGTCACCGGGACGCAGAATCTTGCCTTCGGTAGGACCGCTGGGAGAAGCAAGACGCTCCATCATCATATTGGTGATAATGGACTCACTGGAGTTATAATTAAGGTTATCCATGTTGGCAGGATCATAAGGATTCCAACCAGTGGACCAGACAATGCTGGCCACATCAACGGTGATTTCCTTAGCAGCCATATCAAGCTCAATGGCGTTGTACTGACATGCCTCAGCGCATTTACCGCACTTGTTACAGGCATCCATATCCACAACATATTTCATCGGGAAGGCATGATCATGGCTCTTGTAGATCGCCTTGGTCTTGTCCATGCCGAAGTTGAAGGCGTTATCACGCTCTTCGGGGCAGGCGTCAACACATGCACCGCAAGCAGTACAGTTGTTGTTGACACAACGGGGCTTACTCTCAAGGGTCACCTGATAAGCTCCAGGGGTGCCGGCAATGGATTTGACCTCGGTCATAGTATGAACCCGGATCTTCCGATTCTTCTTGATGCGCTGGAAATTGATCTCAAGTCCACAAGAGGGAGGACACATTTTGGGAAAATACTGGTTAAGCTGAGCAACTCTACCGCCCAGATAGGGGTTCTTTTCCACCAAAAAGACGTCGCTACCAACTTCTGCGGCTTCCAATGCAGCAGTCAGCCCGCTAATCCCACCACCAACGACCAGTACTCCACCTGCACCAGGTGCGCTGCGCTCGTCTGTCATGCTTTCCTCCATAGCTTTGGTAAAGATTTAATAAATCTGATTTGATTGATTCAAGTGATTTAAACAGGATAGCCGCCTAACACCGTGGCCAACCCAGACAAATCAATTCAACAAATAAAACCAGGTTATAGAAAAATCTCCAGGCGCCGAATTCGACGCCTGGAGATCTCACTTAACAGGTACTTACACCTAGGCGTTGATTAGATCCAGGGATCTGTCTCAACGATATTGATGCACTCGACCTTCTCGCACTTCCATTCCTGGGTTGCAGGATCGAAGGTTGAGTTAACGAAAGCTTTCCAGTTCTCGTCATCAACGGTGGGGTAATCAGACCGGTAGTAGAAACCGGGGTAACGGCTCTCTTTCCGGAACTCGATGTGACGAATATGGGTCTCAACACACCAGATACGATGGTAGTTCTCCCAAGCGCGCATCAACTCATGCAGATCGCCAGCAGCCATCAGGGCCGCATCCTCACGCAACATCCGCAGAAGATCGAGGCAGATATTGAGGAGCTTACCGGAGGTCATGTAGTAAGTAGCAACACCGCCACCATACTCATCGGTGGCCTTCATCAGGCGCATCATGATACCAGCAGGTTTGCAGTAGTTGGGGTTAACATCAGCAGCAGTGGTAGCACCAACATGCTCAAGGTACAACTTAACCGGTGCGTAGATCTCGTCAGCGAGCTCCTGAGCAGTCTGTGCAATCTCAGGGGTGTGGCTGTTGTCGCGGCAGTACTTAACCATCTGCTTGGCACAAATACGACCCTCAGCATGAGAACCTGAGGAGAACTTATGACCGGAAGCGCCAACGCCGTCACCTGCGGTGAACAGACCGTCAACAGTGGTCATCCGGTTGTAGCCCCATTTGTACTGATGCGAACGAGGTCCATCAACAGTGGGGACCCAATCTTCATCAGGACCTGAGGTCCAGATACCACAACAGCCGGAGTGAGATCCAAGCATGTACGGTTCTGTAGGCATGATCTCGGAACCAACCTTCTCAGGCTCGATGTTCGCACCAGCCCAGAGACCAGCCTGACCAACGGACATGTCAAGGAAATCTTCCCAAGCTTCAGACTCAAGATGCTTCCAGAATTTCTTAACTTCCTTCTCGTCCATGCCAGACTCACGCTTGGCATCGATAAAAGCGTTCAAAGCAACGTCGGTAGCCATGTAGATCGGACCACGACCCTCTTTCAGCTCGTTGAGCATCAAGTGGTTACGCAGACAGGTCGGGGTAACTGCAGAAGCGCCATAAGGCATGAACTTACCAAGCTCTTCCTTAACGGAGTCAGAGTTGGCATAGAACTCGCCAAGGCCGTTCTGTACTTTAGCCTTGAAGAGAAGGAACCAAGCACCAACCGGACCGTATCCGTCTTTGAAACGAGCAGGCGTGAAACGATTTTCCATCATGGTCAGAGTAGCGCCAACCTGTGCACACATGGTGTAGGTGGAACCAGCATTCCATACTGGGTACCAAGCACGGCCTTTACCCTCACCGGTGGACCGGGGACGGAAGATGTTAACCGCGCCGCCACAAACACAAAGAACTGCTTTGGCGGTGAAGACGTGAACCTTGTTCTCACGAGTGGAGAAACCAACGGCACCGGCAACAGCGTTTGCTTTGTTTTTATCAAGGAGCAACTTAACGATGAAGATACGCTCCATGATGTTCTCGTCGCCGAGAGCAGTCTTGGCAGCTTCAGCAACGATACATTTGTAAGACTCACCATTGATCATGATCTGCCATTTACCGGTACGAACCGGGGTACCACCCTCGCGGAGGGTGGGAGCAGGCTTGGCGCCATCAAGGTTGTTGCCGTCAGCGTCGAGCTTCCATACGGGCAGACCCCACTCTTCGAACAGCTTAACAGACTCATCAACGTGACGACCCAGATCGTAGATCAGATCCTCACGAACAACGCCCATCAGATCGTTACGAACCATTTTTACATAGTTCTCGATGGGGTTTTCACCAATATAGGTATTGATAGCAGAAAGGCCCTGAGCAACAGCACCAGAACGCTCCATGGAAGCTTTATCTACCAAGGTGATTTTAAGATCGGCAGGTGCCCATTTCTTGATCTCGAAGGCGCAGCCACAAGCGGCCATACCACCACCGACGATCAAGACGTCAACATTGTGCTCGACAATTTCAGGATTGGCAATGGCGGGCAGCTCGCCCAACGGCTTATTCGGTAATGCCATAATCGGATTCCTCCTAAATTATTTGAAAAATCAATTACTCTTTAACTTAGCGAGACAACTCCACCTTACTTAGGGGTGGGCAGATCCTGCTCAAGGAGCAGCTTCTCGTCGTCAAGATTGGCTCCGGTCTCACCAACATAGCCGTTAGCAGCGCCTTCAGCAGTGGTACGAACAGGAAATTTGAAGCGCTTCATGTTGCCATTACGGAATTTAATGGTCCACATGATGGAATCTGCACTCCGCATGGGATGAACCAAACCACCCATGGGAACAAAGTCATTGTAACCACGAACAGCGATGGCACCCTGAGGACAAATCTTCACGCAGGAGTAACACTCCCAGCAGGCATCCGGCTCCTGGTTGTAGGCCCGCATTTCCTCCTTGTTCAAGACCATCAGGTCATTGGGACAGATGTACATGCAAGCGGTCTTATCGCCACCCTTGCAACCATCACATTTGGAAGGATCTACAAAACTTGGCATTCAACTACCT
>JAQYVW010000095.1 GCA_030145325.1 Desulfurivibrionaceae bacterium | reverse complement strand
ATAGCGATCATCACCACGATACCGGTAATATTGTTACTTTCCTGCCTAATCTGCGCGCCAGTTACGGAATTTTTTTGATTACTAGGGCCGGTGACTGAGAACAGATACTTTGCGTCGGGTGCGATCAAGGGTTACTTTAGCGGGCAATAAATTCTCTGGAATTGGTTGCAGACAGCTTACTGGTGGGAAAGGGGGGAGGAGGTGAGGATTACTCACCTTCTTTTTTTTCGTTGGGCAGGAGGGGGGAGAGGATCGTAAATGGCAACAGTAAGGTCTCCTTGACGATATTGAGGAACCCCTCGCCGATTGCTGAAGGAGCCAATGGAACTACGTTTGGATTGTTAAATGGTCCCGTCACCTTCACCGGGATAGTGATTAAGGTCGCGTTTTTGCCGCCGATTACCCTTCCCAAGACCGGGATGTGGCTGATAATGGTGTCAATTGTTTTGAACGGAGCAATCATAACGGTAAAGTCGGTTTCAAAAGTAGTCAGATCCATCTCTCCCCGACCAAAAAGATTAAGGCCTTTACCCCGGATCTTTGCATTATTAATAATCAAGCGGTTGTCTTTGACCTTTGCTTCGAAGTCCAAGTAAGAATAGGGAAATCCTTCCTTTTCCAGGTCGGGAAGTTCGTCAGTGGTAAAGAGGTCGGTAAGATTAACGACACTGAATATTTTCGAAAGTAGAGTCATTCGCAATATTCGACCCTGTTCAGAATGAATTACCAGCCTGCCGTTTTGCCACTTCTTTTTTGTCCCTTGGATTTTTCCGATCACCTTAAAACTACCTTCAATGACATCCTGATCAATGCCGAGACATGGTAAGACATCTTGAAAAAGTGGCAAGGGATCACAGCTTGTGGAGAGGTTGAATGAAGAATTATCTCGGGTGCGCGGCGAATTCCATACCCCATTGATTCCCAGACAGCAGAGGTTGGCAGTATTTATTTCCACTCTCGTTTCTTGGTCGGGATAAAGCTCAACGCGCCCGATAAGTGGCTGCCAGTGCAAAAACTTCTTATCGGTGGTGGTTGTTTCCTGGCGTCCTTCGCTTAAGAAATGGTCGATATTAAAATCCATGGTTCCGATTATCGACCAATCTGAGCTGTTACCTTCGCACGCCTCAATCTGCATGGCTTTAAGCATGTTTAGATCATCAAGGAAATCATTTATCGTGGCCTGGGAAAACCTTGGCGAGGTCAGATTGAGGTCGACCATGAGACCGTCTATCTCCGGGGTGATGGAGCCATGGGTGGACAATGATTCACCGTCTGCAAAATCAAGATCAAGGTTGCTGATCAGCAGTTCATCTTCGTTGCCAATTAGGCTCAGGGTTCGCAAGTTAATAAATTCTGTTTTTTCGCCCCAGTACCAACTGAAATTGTCAGCCCGCAACCATCCTTCGAATTCAGAATCCGTAGAAGGGTCTGGCACCGTCATCTTGAAATCCCCCTGCAAGTCGCCGGTGAGGAGATCCTTGTCAGCCATTAAGGCACTAATGGTCGAACCACTTAGTATCCCGTGCCATTCCAAGGAGAAAGTCTCCGGTTTCTTGTCAAGTAGATCAAGGGTTAGGTGTCCTTTCTCGTCGTCGTAGGTGAAATCCAGGTTGATGGTCAGCGGGTTATCAACACGAGAGCTGAGATCAAAGGCCATTGCCGGTTGCAGCGAACCTTTCCTACCAACGTGCATCATCCCGGTCAGGAGGAGGTTTTCGTGGTTCCAGGTCAAACGTAAGCGATCGATTTGCGCCGGGGTTCGCGGTAGCAGTGACGGCGGCAACCAACCTTTTTCTTTTATCCAGTTACCTGTTTCCTCGCCGATTTCTCCAGACAAATCAACAAATCCGAACCAGGAATGCAAGAGATGATGATGTATGTTCCCTCGGGCCTGTAAAGAGTGTGAGGCCATGGAATTGTCGCTGTCGAATAATTGCAGATTGGTGTCGCGCCAAATCGCCGTGGCGGTGTGGGTGATAACTTCTTCCGGTAAGAGCGGGCTGTGCCAGCGGAGATCATTGGTTGAGATGGCTAGGGAGTATTGCCATTGGGGAGGATCAAAAAATGGCCCGGAGAAAGTGGAACCAGGGTTTAGGGTGATAGGGCCGTCAATGGCGGTGAGTACTGGTTCGATATGACGCCGGAGAGCAGGGTAATAGTTAAGCCCTTCATAGAGTGATGCAGCGTCAAGGTGGGCTTCAATATCCTTTATAGTTAGTTTGGTAGGCCCCTTCCCCCAAAGAACAGAGCCATCGCTTTGGCTAATCCGTTGCGGTCCCAGGTCGGCCGCGATTCGGTGCCAGCTTAGCAACCCCTTGTCGGTGTCAACCTCAAGCCTGCCGCCATGAACGGTTATCGGCCATGGTGAACGATCATAATGGAATGTCCCCTGCATCTCTTTAACTGAGACGGCTACCTCGACATGATGTTGATGATCGCCAATGGTAAGGTGGCCGGAAGCCTTTCCTGCCGGGTTGCTAAAACGGGCCAGTTCCTTCTGGAATGGTTGGTGATGAACCTGTTGCTTGAGAGCGGTACTAATATCAACAAGATCAGCATCGATGTCCAGGTCAAGCTCAAGGCCGAAATGGTCATGGGCAAGCCCCACCAGCAAGACCCCGTTGCGGCCAACACTGTTGCCGAGCTTAGCCGAAAGCCCTTTTCCGCTCAAAACACCGTTTTTGATCAAAATAGGGCCGGAGGCATCAAAAAGATCAAGTTCGGCGTGGGGGACATGGATCTCCGCAGATTTAACATCAGCGGCAATGGTCATCTTGCGCAGATGGGCAAGGTCGGTCAGAGGACCATCGAACTTGAATGAACCGCTGTTTGCTTCGCCACTGCGCACAATGTTGCAAACCAGGGCGGCAATCTTGTTTTGGGGGAGAAGATTAAGGACTCCTGCCCGAATAGCTGCCAGATCGAGTTTTTTTGCCGTAAGGTCGATGTGCCATTGATCGGCATCCCCATCCTTCGGGGTGCGGCTGACCATCCCGTGCAAGGCAAGAGCAGGTTCACGTACTTCAAGTTCGTTAATCTTTAGAGAGAGTGTCTCTCCTTCTTTGCTGATCGTAAAATCACCAAAGCCGCAATTGATAGGGGTTTTCTTCCCTTTGCTTTGATACAGCAGGCAGGGCATATCACCGATAATGTTCCAGTTGAAATTCTTTTTCCCTTCGCCGCTAATACTGCTTTTGAGGCTTAAAACGGAGTCAATGGCCGCCAGGTTATTGTCAGCTCTTGCCGAGAGAATGCTTCCCTTGCGGAGGATTAACCCTTGGCAGTCAACTTCTCCTTGGTAGTGCAAGGTTTTAAGATCAATTTGTCCTTGCATGGAAATTTTTTTAACAAAGGGTGCTATCCCACTGATCTGAAGGGAAAATGATTCCGGGCTGGTATCCATCGTCGCATCAATGGCTGTGAAGTTGAAGGATGGGACGTTTTTACTTTCCCCGGCATTGATAGCGGGGGTGGAGATGGAACCGTTCTTGATTTTGACCGTAAGGGTTGGCAGCCGGGTTGCTGAGTGGCTGCCGATCTTTTTTAGCCTAAGCTGAGGTTCAGTCAAGACCACCGAGCGGAGGCCAAGGGGGTTGCTGGGCAGAAAGGAGAGCCAGTCTGGGTAGAAGTCAGCAATGGGCAGGGAGGCTTCAAACTGATCGTTATCAATGCCAAGATCATGGATTACCACATGGGGGGTCGGGAGCCATCGCCATTGGATTGCCCCCATGGCTACCTGGCTGTGCAGGTCGTGACGAAGACGTGCGGTAACCTTTCCCTTGAGCGCCTTTATCTGCAGCAAGTTCGGGGCAAGGATGACCACCGCGGTCAAGATTGTAACTGCGGCCAAAAATATGAGGAGGGCTTTTTTTATGGCCGAAATCAGCATCTGGCCGCCTGGTTAGAATAAAAGAAAGGTTTATAGGTGGGTGTCTCTGTCACCTAGTGCAAAATCGCACAGCATACATCTCCCGTGCGCCTGAGGCCAGAGTTAATCTGCTTTTTACCTTAAAGAAAGTAGCTAGTGTTGCGTCAAGGATTAAATGCCATCAAGATGCGGCGTTTCAGCGTTTACGTGACATTAGATTAACAATTCGTCTTCCTCGGGACGATGGCGACGTTTAAGCTTCTTTGCCTCCCAATTACTGAAGGCCAGGGCAAATGCGGCCAGGAGGCAAATCAGCAGCCAGCCGACTCCGTAAAGGATTAACTGGTCGGTGGGGTAATCGCCGTAGTTCTTGGCCAGATCGCCGACCAGGGTGAGGTAGAGGAGATAGATGAGGATGAGCGGGGTGGTATAGCGGATCAACAGGTTCCAGAGAGCAGGGATAGAACTTCCATGTTTATTAATGTGGGCGCGTAATACTTGAGCTTTCAGAATCCAGCCCACCAACAAACACTCCATGGTTCCGCCCACCACCAGCCCGTAGTTGGTGACAAAATGGTCTGCGATATCAAGTAAATAGAGTCCGCCCCGAGTGGTAAAGACCAGGCTGCCGATAAATCCGGTCAGACAGATCATGGTGACCACCCGTTTCCGTGGCCAGTCAAACTTATCGGTGATGGAGCAGGAAAAGGCCTCGATCAAGGAGACTCCGGAGGTGAAACCGGCCACCACCAGCATCAGAAAGAATAGAACCCCGAACAGCACATTCATGCTTGGCAGCATGGAGATTGCCTTGGGATAAACCACAAAGGCCAATTGCGGCCCACCCTTGATCGCGTCGGCAAAGGGGACGTTTTGGCTATGGGCCATGAAACCAACAATGCCGAAGACGGCAAAGCCCGCCACAAAGGAGTAGAGGCAATTGACCACGGCGGTGATAAGAGCATTCTTGCTGATGTTACTTTTCTCCGGCAGGTAGCTGGCGTAGGTGATCATGATCCCAAAGCCCAGCGACAGAGTGAAAAATATCTGCCCGAAGGCTGCAGCCCAGACCTCACCCGCTCCTTTGCGGATGGCCGGGTCACTGGCAAAGAGATTGATTTTGGTCCAGTCAGCGTGTAGGTAATGGTTTTTAATGGCATCACCCGCCCCATCAAGGGTCATGGTCCAACCGACAATGACCAGGGTGAGCAGGAAAAGGATTGGCATGAAGATGAAACTTGCCTTTTCGATGCCATGGCGGATATCGCGAAAGCAGATCAGCCAGCAGACCACCCAGACCAGCATGGTTGAAAAAACGATGGGAATTCGTACTCCACCCAAGTGAGCGGCTGAATCAGAGAGTTGCAGGAAGTCTTTGAAGAAAAAGGCTTGGGGGTCTGCTCCCCAAGAGAGGTTGAAAGCAAAGAAGAGATAGTTAATACACCAGCCGATTACCACCGAGTAATAGAGCATAATTCCGAACATGGCTACCACCGGCATCCACCAGCCCAGCCATTCAAAACGTCTGTCCAGTCTGGCGAAACTAAGGGGTGATGACCCTTTTTCACGATGGCCGACGCCATATTCCAGGAGCATGATCGGTATTCCGGCGACAATCAATGCCACCAGGTAAGGAATCAAAAAAGCGCCGCCGCCGTATTGATGAGCCATATAACTGAAACGCCAGATATTACCAAGGCCGATGGCCGAGCCGATGGCGGCCAACAGAAAACCGATGTTGGACTGCCAACTGCTTCGCGAATTGGGCATGGTTTTTCCTCGTCGCTGGGGTGGTTATGATTGCGGATGCAGGTACTTTACATCACTACCGAGATGATTCGATGCAATATTATCATAACCCCTTGAAACTACAAGTTCATATTCTTCTCGCAGCCTGTTTGGCCGTTTTTGTTGTGAGTCCCGCAGAGGGGTGGTAGAATGGCGAACTTGTAATTGAGTGACTAAACTGCAGACAAACTATCAACTTAATTATAGAAAGAAAAATATGAAAAAAATTAGAGTTGGCGTAATCGGAGTAGGGTATCTCGGCAAATTCCATGCCCAAAAATATGCAGCCATGGATGATGTCGATCTTGTCGGGGTGGTGGATGTTGATGAGGCCATCGCCGGTCGTGTCGCTGCCACCTGCAACACCAAGCCTTATACGGACTACTTGCAACTGCTCGACCATGTTGATGCGGTTAGCGTGGTGGTGCCCACCACTTATCATCATCCGGTGGCTTCTGCCTGTCTTGATCGCGGTATCGATCTTCTCATTGAAAAACCCATGACCTCAAGCCTTGCTGAGGCCGACGATCTGATCGCCAGAGCTGAGGCTAATAACTGCATCTTGCAGGTGGGGCTGCTGGAACGATTTAATCCGGCGGTGATGGCCATGCGCGATCATCTCACCACTCCGTTATTCATCGAATCCCATCGTATTCATTCCTTCAAAAGTCGTGGACTTGATGTCGATGTGGTTCTTGATTTGATGATTCATGATATTGATATCATTCTCAGCGTGGTTAAATCACCGCTCAAAACCATTCATACCGTGGGGGTGCCGGTGGTGACCTCCTCCACTGATATCGCCAATGCCCGGCTGATTTTTGAAAATGGTTGTACTGCCAATGTGACGGTGAGTCGGATCTCAAAAGAGAATATCCGCAGGATGCGGATATTTCAGCCCAACTCCTATCTGTCAGTGGATTTCGCCAAGAAAGAAATTATGGTGATCAAACAACTGTCGGAGCTCGATGACAACGGCATCCCCAAAGAGGATTTACAAAATTTTTGTTATAGCGACCAAGATGCCTTGGAAACGGAGCTGCGCGATTTCGTCGCCAACGTCCGCACCCGTACCACGCCGCAAGTTTCCGGCCATGCTGGTCGTCGGGCCCTTGAAGTCGTGACTCAGATCATGGAACAGAACCGGCAACATGCCGAAAAGTTTAAAAACCTACTTCAGGGCTGATTCCTCGGCTTCATCTATGTCCAAATCCCGAATTATGATTGTGGCTGGCGAGGCCTCCGGCGACCTGCATGGCGCCAACCTGGCCAAAGCGTTACAACGTTTGTCGCCAGAGGTATCAATTTGCGGCATGGGCGGCACCGCCATGGCTGCGGAGGGGGTTGAAATCCTCTATGATGCTGCGCGAATGGCGGTGGTGGGGATCATTGAGGTGCTTAGCCATTTCTCCGATATCCGCGCCGCTCGCCGAACCTTGCTTGCCGAATTACGTGATAATCGCCCCGACCTGCTGATTCTCATCGACTATCCCGGCTTTAACCTGATGCTGGCCGCTCAGGCTAAAAAACTTTCCATCCCGATCTTTTATTACATAAGTCCGCAAGTATGGGCCTGGCATGCCAGCCGGGTCAAAAAAATACAACGGTTGGTGGATCGGATGGCGGTGATCTTGCCCTTTGAGGAGGAATTTTACCGGCAGCGGGGAATGGTGGTGGATTTTGTTGGCCACCCGCTCCTTGATTCGGTGCGTAATAGATTATCAAGAGCCGAGTTTCTTGCTCGCCATAATATCGCTGAGAACAGTACTGTGGTGGGATTGCTGCCCGGCAGTCGCAAGAAGGAAATCGCCAACCTGTTACCGGTCTATCTTGCCGCCGGGGAACGATTGGCCGCAGGCCGCGATGATCTCGTCTTCCTGTTGCCACTGGCCCCTGGTCTCAGCCGGGCCGATCTTGACGCCCACGGTCTTGGGGACTGTAAGTTGCAGGTCAAGGTGATAGAGAGTGACCGCTATGATCTGATGGCAGCTTGTAACGCGGTCATTGCCGCCTCCGGCACGGTTACCTTGGAACTTGCGATCCTTAATGTTCCCATGGTGGTGGCTTATCGGACTTCACCCCTTACCTGCTGGCTAGCGCGGAAGTTGGTTGAGGTCAAATATGTATCGTTGGTCAATCTGGTCGCTGACCGCCAGGTGGTGCCGGAGCTCTTGCAGGAAGAGGCCAGCGCCAAAAACCTTGCCGAGCAGATTGCCCCACTCCTCTACGCCCCGAAGGTAATAGAAACCATGCGCCAAGGGCTGGTTGAAGTCTGTGAACGTCTGGGTGGCCCCGGTGCTTCGGCACGCGCCGCTGAGATTGCCCTTGAGATTATCGCTCAACAGCAGAGCCGGGATTAATCATTATCTTCGTTGGTGCCCTTGCCGAGATGTTATTCGCCGGTAATTGTTTCCTTCTTTAACTCTAGGGTGTCTTGATAAATTTGGATTTTCGTCCTAATTAAGGGTATGCCAAGGTATCTTGAGCCACATGGACAGACAAGCCTTAGAAACCTTCTATTCATTGCTTCATTCAATGTTGGCGGCCCGACCGGAAGGGATGGCTGAACACGAGCTCTTGCAGGCCTTGCAAGATGAAGATATCCCCCTCTTTGTTGAAAATGACCGGCACGACTCGTTGGAGATTTTTCAGCGCCATTTCTTGCTTTTTCACCTCCTCTATGGTCTGCGGGATCGATTGCGGGCAGAGAAGGGTGGCGATATTGCCATCCACTGCTTGCAGATTGTTCTGCTCCCTCAGCCCGTGGCGGCAGCTGATGGTTTGCCGGAGCTGCACGATCCACTACGTGATTATTATCTAGATCTTGACCAACTACAGGGTATTGAAAGAAGTGACGTGGAGGCGATGCTTGATCGTTTTTGGGGATTGTATGCCAGTTACGTACAACGCGATGAGGCCCTGGCGGTTTTTGGTTTGGAGCAGGGTGCGGATCGGGAGATGGTCAAGCAACGTTACCGGGAACTTGTTCGCCAGCATCATCCTGACTGTGGTGGTGATCCCGAGCGTTTTCGGGAGGTTAAGGACGCCGCCGTCCAGTTGCTGGGGCGATAGATACTTTTCGTTCAGGAAGCTTATCTTCTTCTCAGCGTGACCAGTTCTTCTTGCGCTTTCGATAACTCTTCGTTGGTGTCACGCAGCCGTTGGGCGATGATTTCCGCGAATAAGCGGTAAAAAACTGCCGAAAAGGCGTTGCGATCAGGTTGTTGCATTTTGTCCATAAAAGATACGTCAGTGGCCAGACAAACGGTGTCACTGATTGCCTCAATGGTTGCTGAACGGCTGCTGCCGTCGATAACCGCCATTTCACCGAAGGTCTCGCCGATGCGATCGATGACCGCTATCTTGTTTCCGTGTTTCAAGACTTGAACCTCCCCTGAGATAAGCATGTACATCCAGCAATCATAGCCACCTTCGGTGGTGATTGCCTCGCCGGGGGAATATTTCCTCAGCTTGCTGAGAGAGAGGATCTGTTTTACAAAACGTTTATCTAGATTGGCAAGTAACGGCAGAGTTTGGAATTTTTCGAGAATGGCGCTGGTGCCTTCGAGGTAGTTACTTTCTTGCATTTGAATGCCTTTGGGTTATTGCGGGCGAGGCGGTTGCCCGGTCAATTGTAAATTTGGTGTAACTGCTCACAGGGTACCGAATCTGCCGCGTTATCGCCCTGCTCACATACCAATGTATGTTTCGCAGAACGATGCCTTTCATCTCCGGCACCCTGCAAACAGTTAAAATTACGCTCATATTGGGAGAATTAGCCACGCCCCC
>JAQYVW010000094.1 GCA_030145325.1 Desulfurivibrionaceae bacterium | reverse complement strand
GGGTATCCCCTGCGTTATCGGTACCGGCGACGGCACCAGCAAGATCACCGGCGGTCAGGATATCACCGTTTCCTCAGCCGAAGGCGAGACCGGTAATGTCTACGAAGGTCTGCTCAAATTCGAGATCGAGCGTCTTGACCTGGGTGATTTGCCCGAGACCAAGACCAAGATCATGATGAACCTGGCCATCCCCGAGAAGGCCTTCACCGAGTGCCAGATCCCCAACGACGGTGTTGGTTTGGCCCGCGAGGAGTTTGTCATTAACTCGCACATCGGTATTCATCCTTTGGCACTTTACAACTTTGAAGAGTTGAAGGGCAAGGCTGGTAGTGATGCCAATGTGGCGGCAGTGGTTAAAGAGATTGAGTCTCGCACCACCGCTTATCCCGAGGACAAGAAACAGTTCTTCATCGATAAGGTAGCTGAGGGTGTTGGTCGGATTGCGGCTGGTTTTTATCCCAAGGATGTTATCGTTCGTCTTTCCGATTTCAAATCTAACGAGTATGCCAATCTGGTGGGCGGCACCTTCTATGAGCCTCAGGAAGAGAACCCGATGATCGGTTGGCGTGGTGCTTCTCGTTACTACGATCCTAAATATCGTCCCGCTTTCGAGTTGGAGTGCAAGGGTCTGCTCAAGGCTCGTAACGAGATGGGTCTTAACAACATCAAGTTGATGGTGCCCTTCTGCCGGACCCCGGAAGAGGGCAAGAAGGTTATCCAGGTCTTGAAGGAATGCGGCCTGGTTCAGGGTGAGAACGGTCTCGAGCTGTACGTGATGTGCGAGATTCCATCCAACGTTATCTGCGCCGACGCTTTCGCCGACATCTTCGACGGCTTCTCCATCGGCTCCAACGATCTTACCCAGCTGGCTTACGGCCTTGATCGCGACTCCGGCCTCATCGCCGGTATCGCCGATGAGCGTCACGACGCGGTTAAGTTGTTGATCAAGATGGTCATCGACACCGCCAAGCGGCGTGGCAAGAAGATCGGTATCTGCGGCCAGGGGCCGTCCGACTTCCCCGATTTCGCCACCTTCCTGGTGGAGTGCGGCATCGACTCCATGAGCCTGATCCCCGATACCGCAGTCAAGACTCGTTTGGCGGTTGCGGCCAAGGAAAAAGAGATGGGTATCAACCCCTGATCGACCACAGGCATTGGCCTGAGTAGTGTATAAAAAAGCGGCGCGTGACGAAAGGTCACGCGCCGCTTTTTTTTGTGGTTTGGGTGGGTGGATGTCAGTATTTAGTGCTGACCGGTGGTGTTTACAGGATTAACGTCTATTTTCAGGTTTTGGCGCGTATGCGGCAATAACCTGAAAATAGACGTTAGATGTATTCTATCTCGTAGGGATATATCCCAATGCCAACAGTATTCCAAACACTGTGACCATAGCACCTGCGACCTGGTAGAATTTGTGGACGTTCTTGCCCCACAGCATTTTCGAACGAGCAACCATCAGTCTGTAAATAATAAAGTCACTTTGCAGGCGACCGCAGATAAACATGAATACTCCTATTGCTGCCATTAATAATCCCCAGAGAATAGGCATCATCCCGTTTCCATAATTATTCAGACATCTAACTATATTATTATAGCGCGCAGCTTTTTCGTAAGCCTCGTCGCCTTTTTCTCTTTTTTGCGCACACGATAACATCGTATTTTTATTCTTATGTCGCACGTGCGCAGTATAAGATGTTCCTATTTATCCTTATCGCGCGCTGTATAATGATACGGTTCAATTACTCGTGAGGCGGCTTGGTAAGCCTTATTGAAAGGGCAGGGCGTGTCAATTAAAAAAATGGTCAGGTTCTTGTGTGAATGAAGCCGGCGTTGCCGGATAGGCGACAGGCGGGGGGAGGGATAAAGAAAGGGCGGCAAAACCGGTTGGTTTTGTCGCCCTTGGTCGTCATTGAGAGGCGGGGATTATTTGGTCACTTCATCCAGAACATCAAGAACCCTGCGGGTCTTTTCCATGACGCGAATCACCTTGTCCTCGATTTTCAGTAGCTTGGTGCCGGCCTTGGATTCCGGATACTTGCGCCGTTCCTTTTCTGAAAGCGGTTGGGCTCTGGCGTAAAGATCCTCGCCCAGTACTTCTCCCCTGGCGATTTTCTTCTGCCAGCCCGGCGGCAGTGATTCGCCCCGTGCAACCTTTTTGGCCAGCCCCGGCGGCAACCGTTTCTGTTTGTTGTTTTTCGCCAGAGCGGGAGTGGTCAGAAGCAGGCAGATCAAGAGAATCACGAGTTTTTTCACGGCGTCCCCCGTCGGTTTCGGTTTGTGGCGGTTGGCGGTTTATTTGCTGCTGAATCAAGAAATAATATTACCACGCATAATCGAAAATGGGTTCAAGATAGCACCCGGATGTCAAAATTGTTTTCGTTACCGATCGCGAATCAACCGTCGTGGTTATTGCTGCCGGTTTTGTCGAGGATTTCCCGTATCTTTTGCGCCAGGATATTGGGGACCAGCGGCTTGTTGATCAGCATCACCCCGGGCTTCAGTACCCCTTGATGGGTGATGATGTTGTCAGTGTAACCGGACATGAACAGCACCGGCATTTGCGGGTCAATGGCGGTCAGCCTCTCTGCCAGTTCACGGCCGTTAAGGCCGGGCATGATGACGTCGGTTAACAGCAGGTTTATTTTTTTGCCGGAGTTCCTGGCAACCTCGAGGGCCTCTTCCCCGGACGCCGCGACAAGCACCTCATAGCCCAATGACAGGAGGATCTCGTTGAGAACCACCCTGATCGTAGGTTCGTCATCAACGATCAGGATCGTCTCCGCTCCGCCAAGCATGGCTGGCGCGTCCTGGGTCTCAAGCGAGTCCGCATTTTCCTTGAATTCAGGGAAGTAAATCTTGAGGGTTGTGCCTCTTCCCGGTTCACTGTAGACAAAAATTTGCCCCTTCAACTGTTTGACAATCCCATATACCGTGGAGAGGCCCAGGCCGGTGCCTTCCCCCTTTTTTTTGGTGGTAAAAAATGGATCGAAGATCTGCTCCCGGACTGCAGCCGTCATCCCATGGCCGGTGTCGGTGACCGAGAGAACAACGTAAGAGCCGGGTGATACGCCGGGGTGGGTGCGGCAGTAATCGGCGTCCAGGATAACGGAATCGGTCTCGAAGAACAGGGAGCCGCCCTCAGGCATGGCATCACGGGCATTGACCGCCAGGTTCATGATAATCTGTTCCACCTGGCCCGGATCCGCCTTGATGGTGCCGATTGCATCCCGCAGGAGTTCCTTCTTAACAATATTCTCACCGACCAACCGCCCCAGCATCTTGATCATGTTGCGGATAAGGTCGTTGAGGTTGATCACCTTGATTTCCATGACCTGCTTGCGGCTGAAGGCGAGTAGCTGCCGGGTGAGAGCTGATGCTTTATGGCCGGCATCGTAAATGGATTTCAGCCGCGAGTGGAGTGGGTCTTCCTCGCTCAGGCGCAGCATGCCCAACTGGCTGTACCCGATAATCGTGGTCAGGTAGTTGTTGAAGTCGTGGGCGACACCACCGGTCAGGCTGCCGATGGCTTCAAGCTTTTGCGACTGCAGCAGTTGCGCTTCCAGGCTCTTCTTTTCGGTGATGTCCAGATTGTATTCAATGACCAGGGCGACCTCGCCATTCTCGTCGAAAATCGGATAACCGTAGATTTCAAAGGTTGACACCTTGCCGTCCGCATTCGGATGCAGGTGCTCGAGAACAATCGGTTTTTTCGTCTTCTTGATTTCTCTGATCACGCAGGGGTGTTCTTCGCCTTCACAGGGATACTCGTTGTGGTGGGTGAGTTGATGGCAGGTCGCGCTGGGCTTGAAATCGCCGAATTTTGCAGCGGAATTGGCGAGTTTGATCGTGTAGTCATTGGCGTCGATAACGTAGAAGGGATGGGTCATGGATTCAATGACATTGCGGACAAAGTCTTTTTCCTTCTCCAGGTGATCTATAGTGGTAAGAAGCTGTTCGGTCATAGAGTTAAAGGCCATGGCCAGATCGCCCAGTTCATCGGTTCGTCGTGGCTTGGCCTTTTGCGAAAAATCGCCGCGGCTGATCTTTCTGGCGGTTGCCGCTAAGGACTCGATGGGTCGGATAATTTGTCCCACCACGATAACCCCCAAGGTCACGGCCCCGATCAGCAGGAACAACAGAAAGGAGCCCAGAATACAAATGGAGCGGTTGATATGTTGCAACGCCTCGGTGGCGGGAATTTCGGTGACAAAAAACAGGGTCTGATTGCCAAAGTGGATCTTCTCGGCTGCCACCACCGCCTTGGCCCCTGATATCCCCGGCATGATGCTGGGGGTGTCGGGGGGAGCAAAGTGGATCTTCTTGAGGATCAGGGAGCGATTGGGGTGTGCGATCAGTTGTCCTTGCAGGTCGGTGATATAGGCTATGCCGTTCTTGCCTATGCGCATGGTGTTCACCAGGTGGCGCATGAACTTCAAGGTCATCTCGGTGACAAGAACACCTTGTAAGCGCAGGTTGTGTAAATCCCTCACCGGTACGCTGATTTTTACCATCGGTTCGCCGGTCAGGGCGTCGAAGTAAACTGGGCTGTAGTAAGGCTGACCGGTGGCCGATGGGATTGTAAATTCATCGGCAGCAGCCATGTTCAGCAAATCATCCGGCTGGATAAGGGCTAATTTTGAAATCCGCACACGCTCCCGGCCTTGGGGGTCAAGAAGTGAAATCGTACTGAAAACCGCGCCATGCTGATCGTCCTTGATCGCGCGTAAAAATCTGGTCAGCAGACCCTTTTGCTGGGCCAAGGACAGATCGGGCAAATAGTTGGTGTGCAGCATCGTTTGGATTCTATGCTGCTGTTCAAACAAGAAGGTCGACAGGTTGTCGGCGGCCAGGTGGGTAAGCTGCAGCTGCTGCGACTTGATTTGATCTTTTTCCGTCACGTAGTTTCGCCAGGAAAGAACCGCTCCCAAGACCAGGAGAGGGACGACAAACAAGATGATCAGCGGAGTTAGCAACCAGACTCTGATGCTGTTTTTCATTATCAGTTCACCTGATTAGCGGACAATGTAGTCAGCCAGGATGAGAATATTGTTGGGGATCTCAATGCCGACTTCTTTCGCGGATTGCAGGTTGATGCCAAGCTTGAACTCGGCGATCTCGGTGGGGATATCACCCACCGTTTCTCCTTTCAAGACCTGGAGGGCGATACGGCTCGCCTGCCGGCCGATTTTGGGAAGCTCGGGACTGAAGGAGATCACCGACCCTTCACGGCTTTTGCCTATGGCTCCTGCGGTTATAATTTTTCTGGCATTGGCCATGTCGGCAATCAGCCGGGCATGGGTTGAAATCAGCATCGAGTGGAGCATGAAAATCGCATCGGTATCCGGGGGGATCGTAAGTAGTGCCTGCTCCAGTTCAGCCTTGTTCTTCGCCTCGACAACGGTCAAGCGGATGCCGACGGCTTGGGCGGCAGTCCGTAAATCCTGCAGGCTTTGCGGTGCCGCCTTGGTGTCAAGCCGGATGGGCATGTAGATATGCCTGGTGTTGGGCGCGACGGCCAAAAGCCATTCAACGGCTTTGGGGACACTGCCGCGGATCTGGACTCCGGTAAGATTCCCGCCGGGGTGGCGGAGGCTCTTGATCACGCCGGCTTGGAGGGGGTCATGGATGGCAAAGATCCCGGCGATGCCGGTGCCGGCGATGGCTTTTTTGACTTTCTTGGTGGCCGGAGTGGTGACGGAAAAAATCATATCGACCTGGCGTTCAACCAGGTCTTGAATACACTGGTCAATCTTCCCTTTTTCTTCACAGATGGTGAAGGAAAGTTCCCATCCCTCCAGCTTTGCGGCTGCCTGCAGGCCGTCAATAAAACCACGATGGATCGCTCTGGTGCCGGGATTTGGATTCACCACCCCGATGGTGAATTGTTTCTTTACTTCAGGGTCGGAAGCGGTGAAAAAGGTGACGGCAGCTACTAACATTAACACTGGGATAAATACCCAAAAGATCTTTTTCATTCTTGTCTCCATCGCTGATTCGTATCCGCAGCCGGCCGACGAGCCACTTGCCAGATACGGGGGGCAAATTTTCATTCGCGAAAACAGGGAAGCAGGTCATCTGTTTTGAGTATATCATCAGCGGCAGGCCAAATAAAACCTCGTTATGGAGACAAGGGTAGTTTGCAACAGACAAGGTGGTTGGATTACGTCCCCTGTTGCTTTGGAACATAGTTATTATATTCTATAATGCAGATAGGTTGCATCGGTGGCAGATGCCCTGTGGATTTTTTTTATGCCGCTGGCCAGAATGGGCGGGCGTTCTTGTCGAGATCGGGGCGATGGGTACTCTAAAATCCCTCAATGGCGCGGGTTATTTTGAAGTAGTTGGCAAATACCTCACTTTTTGCGGTCACATAGTTGTACCGGGCTCGCGAGAGGTTGGTGATCGCATCCAGCAGGTCTGATTCTTTCTCAAGCCCTTCCTGGTAGGACATGCGGGTGATTCGAACATTTTCTTGTGCCTGCTCGATACTGCTTTGTGCAACCCCAACATTTTCGGAGCTGACGGCGTAATCCAGAAACAGGTTCTGCAGTTGGGTTTTGAGGTCGCACTCCATTTCCGCCAGATCATAGCGGAGGGAATCTTCCAGACGTTTGGCTTTGCCCACCCGCCGATATTTGCCGAACCCGTCAAAAAGGTTCATGGAGAGGGTGAGCTGGGTGCGGATTTCTTCATCAGCGGCGTTGCCGCCAGGTTCGAAATCATCGTTATATTTGCGGTAGCTGCTGGCAAGATCCAGCCGTGGCAACATGGAGCCATAGGCCGCTTTCGCCTGAGCTTTGGCCGCTTGCGCCAACTCTTGCAGCGCCCGCAGTTCACTTCTGTTCTTGAGCATTTCCGCTTCGTAAGCGCTGTTCTCGCCAAGGCTCGGCAGTTGCGCGAATTCATTATAGGCCAAGAGGGTCGAATTGACCTTGCCGTCAATTTCCCGCTGGAGCATCCGGACACTCTTGTCCAGTTCGGCCTGGGCTTTTTTCTGGGTAATGACCGCGTTGTCCAGGTCGACTTTAAACCGCAGCAGCTCATTTTTCTTGATCAGACCGACGTTGAAGCGGTTTTCTGCGTCACGGTAGATCTTGCCAAGGGTGGTATATGAGTCTTGGGCGACCTTCAGGTTCGCTTTGCGGGTATAGGTGGTGAGATAACGCAAGGCCACGTTCAACTGGATATCCTGCTTGATCCCATGAAGTTTCAGTTCTGCCGCTTTTTTTGAGAGTTGCGCCGACTGGATGTTGTATCGGTCCTGAAAGCCGGAGAAAAGGTTCCAGGTTATGGAGCCGATGGCGACGCTGTTTTCACGGTTCTCCACCGCGTTGCTTTCATCCAGCGCGTTGGCGGAATAGGAAACGTCTAGGGAGGGGTATAGGCTGCTCTTGGCCAGGGACTCGTCCATGTCGCTGATGTCGAGAGTGGCCTGATATTTTTTGATTACCTTCCGGTTCTGCAGGGCTTGTTGTTGCAGTTCGGTGAGGGTGGCGGCATGGCCCGCCCCGGCGAGGAGAAAGAAAAAAGCGAAGGTGAGATTAAATAGTTTCATCAGTACGACTCCTCTCAAAATCTATAAAAAAGGCCAGAAGGGATGGAATAACAAACAGGGTAAACAGGGTCGACATGGCCAGCCCCCCCAGCAGGACACTGCCCAGGCCGCGGTACAGCTCGCTGCCGGAGCCGGTGGAGATCACCAGCGGCATCATCCCCAGCAGGCTGGTGGTGGCGCTCATGAAGATCGGCCGGATCCTGGTCTTCACCGCGTCGGATATCGCGGCAATGCCCACCAGATTATTATAGCGGACATTATTCAGCGACTGGTGGACGATGAGGATGGCGTTGTTGACCACGGTGCCGATGAGGATAATGAAGCCGAGCATGGTCAGGATATCAAAGCCCTGGGGAGCGATAAAGGCATTGACCGCTTTCAGGCCGATGAAACCGCCGGCCGCGGCCAGCGGTACACTGAAGAGAATGATCAGCGGGTAGAGGAAATTCTCAAACAGGGCCGCCATCAGCAGATAGGTGATGGCCAGAGCCAGCAGCAGGTTCCATTGCAGGGCCTGCTTGGTTTCCACCAGCTTGTCGGCGTTGCCGCCCACCTTGACCTGTATCCCGGCGAGCTTGCCCTCCTTCTGCATGGAAGCGATGATGTCGCCTTCAATGATCTCCATGGCAGTCTGTAGGGGCAGGTCTGCTGGCGGCGTCACCTGCAGGGTAATGGTTCGGTTCCGTTCCAGATGGTTGATCTGCGCCATCCCCTGGCCATACTCAAGGCTGGCCACATCGCCAATCCGGATCAGGTTGCCGTGATTGTTGACAATGGTCCCGGCCAGGATATCCTCCGGGGCCTGGTAGAGGAGGTCGTTGCCCTTGAGGACCAGATCCACCTGTTTCACCCCTTCCGGGCGATATTCATTGATCTTGCGGCCATCCATCAACACATCCACATACACCCCCAGGTCGTCCTCGGTGAGGCCGTTGGCCGCCAGCTTCTCCTTGTTGGGGATGATTTTAGCTTCCGGATAACTGGCTTCGATGGAGGGAATGGGGCGGATCTGGGCCTTGGGGATCTTGGCTGGGATCAGGCCGAACATCAGCGACTGGGCGACGCCGATTATCTCGTTGATCTCCTGGCCGGAGATATTGACATCAACGGTCCGCCCCTTGCCGATCCCCGCCTCAAAGATGCCTGTCTGGATACTGACCCCGAAGATGCCCGGGATGGAGCGCATGATGCGGTTAAAGAGCGGCATCAGTTCCTTGGCTCGGGTTTCATGTACGCCGATGCCGCCGAACAGGTTGAAGCGGTCGGCGCCCACATAAAACATCTGTTTGATTTGCGGGATACCGTCTTTGCCGTCTGCCTCGAAATAGGGTTTCGCTTCCTCGTAGATATAGTGGCCCATCTCCTTCAGCTTTTCTACGGAATAGCCCGGCGGCGGAATCAGGATGTTTAAAATCAGGTTACGGTTGCCCTGGGGCAGGTATTCCGCGCTGGGCAGCAGCCAGCTGGTAATCCCCACCGAGAGGGAGGTGAAGAGGATCACCGTGGCCAAGCGGTTGAAGGTGCTTTTCAGGCAGAGATTGGAAAATCGCATCAACATCGCCACCAGTTTCGGCCCGATCTTACTTTGCTGGAGCTTGCCGGGCTGGCGCTGTTGCTTGCGTTTGTAAAATTGATAGATCAGGGTGGGGATCACCGACACCGAGACAAACAGGGATAAGGTGATGGAAAAGGTGATGGCAATGGCGATATCGCGAAAGAGCTGTCCCGCCTCTTCTTGGATAAAGATAATCGGCAGAAAGACGGCCACGGTGGTGGCGGTTGAGGCGAGCACGGCCCCCCATACCTCCCGGGCGCCCTCGTAGGTGGCGGCAAAGGCACTCTTGCCCATCTTGCGGTGGCGGTCGATATTTTCGAGGACGACGATGGAGTTGTCCACCAGCATCCCCACCGCAAAGGAGATCCCGGCCAGGCTGACCACGTTGAGGTTGCGGCCCATCAGCCACAGAAAGATAAAGGTGCCGATGGCGGAGATGGGGATGGCCACTGCGGTGGTC
>JAQYVW010000019.1 GCA_030145325.1 Desulfurivibrionaceae bacterium | reverse complement strand
GGGGGGGGTTTGGGGCTGGGGGGGGGGGGGGGGGCGGGGCGGGGGGGTGTGGGGCCGGGGTGGGGGGGGGTGGGGTGGCGTCGGGGGAGGGGGGGGGCAGCGGGGGGGGGGGGGGGCTCAGGAAACACGGCTATACCCTCCTTTGCCGTCTTCGGTGACAACGATGATTTTGCCGTGCAGTTTCATGTGGCGGATGCCGGAAAGAATGATACTGCTGATGTTTCCTGCCGAGTCAATGATTTCTTTTAATATCCCCAATACTCATTGCCATTTTGTAACTGCTCACAGGGTACCGAATCTGCCGCGTTATCGCCCTGCTCACATACCAATGTATGTTTGAAGAACGACGCCTTTCATCTCCGGCACCCTGCAACCAGTTAAAATTACGTTCATATTGGGAGAATTAGCCACGCCCCCGTGAGTAGTTACGCCATTTTTACGATTAATCAATCTTTGCCTCGTTTTTGCCAGCGACCGCCGCCACGTTCTTGTAGTTCCACCTTCTTTTTTTGAAATGAGATAGCGGGGTAACCCAGGGTTGTTGCTATTTTCTCGCTAAACTCTTTATCGGGACGGATGGTCATGTCGCGGGGGAGTTCCAGATCCACCTCGCCTTGTTTCGGGAAGTGAATGGTGAGGGAAACAGGGCAGGAGCCGTGATGACTGAGAAATATTTGTTTCAGATCTTCGATCTTGCGGCGGCCGACCTTGCCTGAATGCAGCATTACCCGGGCCGAGGCAGTGTATTTTTCCTGGGCCACGCTTAAGGGATCCACGGCATCAGCGATGATTTTAGGGCCACGTTCGTCTTTTTCCAGTTTTCCTTGGATGACAATGGGATCGGAGCCGGTGAGAAGATGCGAGCAATCGGCGTAGGTGCTGGGGAAGATTACCACCTCCACGGCGCCGGAGGTGTCTTCCAGGGTCACAAAACCCATGGCGTCACCTTTTTTTGATTTATGCGGTTTGAAGGTTCGGACCATCCCGCCCACCCGCACTGCTTGCTGGTCGCCCCATTCGGCCAGGCCCGCGCAGTCGGTGTCTGCCACTGCTTTGATTTCCTGGCGAACATTGTCCAAGGGGTGACCGGTGATGTAGAAGCCCACGGTCTCTTTTTCCAGGGCCAGTTTTTCCTTCTCCTCCCATTCGGGGAGGTCGGGTAGCTGAATGTTCTGACCGTTACCTTTGTCTTCGCTGCTTACCGGTAGGGCTGCAAATAGTGAAATCTGGCCACTTTCCCGGTCGCGTTGGGTTGCCTTGGCTCGTTCCATGGCCTGGTCGAGGATGGTGAAATGTTGGGACCGTTTGGGTCCCAACGAATCAAAAGCGCCAGCCTTGATTAAACTTTCGATCACTCGACGATTGACCCGGCTGCCATCCACCCGCCCACAAAAATCCTCCAGAGATTTATAGTGGCCATCTTCTTGGCGGACTTCGATGATGGAATCCAGGGCGGCACCGCCGACGTTTTTCACTGCGGCCAGGCCAAAGCGGATGCGGTCGCTGATAACGGTGAAGTCCTTGAACGACTCGTTGATGTCCGGCGGCAGGACCTCAAGGTCGTGATCCTTGCACTCATTGATGTAGAGCACCACCTTGTCGGTGTTGTTCATGTCCAGCGACAAGAGGGCGGCCATGAAAGGCGCTTGGTAGTGGGCCTTCAAATAGGCGGTCTGGTAAGCTATATAGGCGTAAGCGGCGCTGTGGGATTTGTTGAAGCCGTAGCCCGCAAACTTGGCCATCAGGTCGAAGATGTACTCGGCCTTGTCTGCCGGGATATTGTTTTTGTTGGCGCCATCCATGAATTTGCTGCGCTGTTCTTCCATCACCTCGGGGATTTTCTTGCCCATGGCTCGGCGCAAGTTGTCGGCATCGCCCAGGGAGTAGCTGGCCAGGACGTTGGCGATTTTCATTACCTGTTCTTGGTAGACAATGACCCCGTAAGTCTCCTTCAGAATCGGCTCCAGTTGCGGCAGCGGGTAGGTGGCGGCCATGCGGCCATGTTTGGTGTTGACGAAGTCGGAAACCATTCCTGACTCCAGTGGTCCAGGGCGGTAGAGAGCGACCAGAGCGATGAGATCAGAGAACACCTCGGGCTTCATGTCGGTTAGTAAGGCTCGCATCCCGGAGCTTTCCAATTGGAAAACGCCCACCGCGTCGCCTCGGCAGAGCAGATCGTAGGTCTTGGCATCGTCCAGAGGGATCTTATGGATATCCAGCTTGCGGCCGGTGTCCTGCTCCAGCATCTTCACCGCCCGGTCGATGACGGTGAGGGTTTTGAGCCCCAAAAAGTCAAACTTGATCAGCCCGGTCATCTCGGTGTACTTCATGTCAAACTGGGTGAGAACCTCTCCCTTGGGGCCTTTGCAGAGCGGCAGGTACTCAACCATCGGTAACGGTGAGATAACCACCCCGGCGGCATGGATGGAGGTGTGGCGGTTCAACCCCTCCAAGGTTTTGGCGATGGAAAGGAGTTGCGCCACCTGTGGATCCCGGTTTTCCAGATCCTTAAGGCGTGGTTCTTCGGCAATGGCCTTCTTGATCGTTATCCCCAGTTGATCGGGGATCAGTTTGGCGATTCGATCCACATCACTGAAGGTCATGGCCAGGGCTCGGCCCACGTCGCGGATAACCGCTTTGGCCTTCATGGAGCCGAAGGTGACGATCTGGGCCACATGATCAGAGCCGCCGTAGCGTTGTTGGACGTACTCGATTACCTCGTCACGACGATCCTGACAGAAGTCGACGTCAAAGTCGGGCATGGACTGGCGTTCAATGTTCAGGAAACGCTCGAAGATTAATCCGTAAGGAATGGGATCGATGTCGGTAATCCGCATGGAATAAGCGGCCAGACTTCCAGCTCCTGAGCCACGGCCTGGCCCCACCGGAATTTGGTGATCTTTGGCCCAGTTGATGAAGTCGGCAACGATGAGGAAATAGCCGGGAAAACCCATCTTGAGGATAACGCCGATCTCGTGATCCAGCCGGTCGCGGTATGCTTTTTCGAGTTCGGCGGAAACCTCTTGCTGTTCTCGTAGTTCGGCCAGCCTCTCCTCAAGGCCATCACGGGAAGCGCGATCAAACATGGAATCCAGGGTTTCGCCTTCCTCCACTGGGAAATTGGGGAAATGGTAATCACCGAATGATAGTTCGAGATTGCAGCGGTCGGCGATTTTAACTGTATTGGCGATGGCTTCCGGGACGTCGGCAAAAGCTCTTTTCATTTCGTCCGGTGATTTAAAGTATAATTCATCGGTGGAGAAGCGAAAGCGAGTGGTGTCGTTGATGGTCTTGCCGGTTTGGATGCAGAGAAGGAGCTCGTGGGCGGTGGATTCCTCTTGGTGCAGGTAGTGACAGTCGTTGGTGGCCACCAGCTGGATATTCATCTCTTTGGAGAGTTCTTTGAGACCGTTATTGGCCACCGTTTGATCGGGGATGCCGTTCTCTTGCAGCTCAAGATAGAGTCGGTCACCGAAAATACTTTGTAACTCTTTAGCTTCCCGCCGCGCTTTGACCATATCACCTTTGATAATTGCGTGGGGGACAGCTCCGTGCAGGCAGGCGGTAAGGGCAATCAAGCCGTCACTGTGTTTGGCCAGAACCTCTTTGTCGATGCGGGGCTTGTAGTAAAATCCCTCCAGCTGGGCGATGGAGGCGAGTTTCATCAGATTTTGGTATCCCTCCTTATTCATCGCCAGCAGAACCAGATGGTAGGCGGCGCTGCCAGCGCTTCGGGCCGAGCGGTCAAAGCGGTCGGTGGAAGAGATATAGAATTCGCAACCAATGATCGGTTTTACGCCCGCTTTTTTTGCCATGGTGTAAAACTGCAAGGCCCCGAACATGGAGCCGTGATCGGTGATGGTCACCGTGTCCATGCCGAAATCTTTGGCACTTTTGATCAGGTCGCCAAGGCGGATGGCGCCGTCCAGTAAGCTGTACTGGGTATGAACGTGGAGATGGACGAAATCAGCTTTGGGGGTGGTGGTTACATCAGTCATTGCGGGTTCCGTGGGGCCGGTGGGTGTTTAATAGATTAATTTGTTTAAAAAAATCAGTGTTATCCGGTTAGAAGCGAGCACGCCTAGCTCCGTCTCTTGGCCGTCTTTTGGGCTTCCTTATGGATCTAACAATGTAATTTCCGCACCCGGCTGCTACGTACGGATTCATCATGCTGTGTTCGACTGAAAATAGTCGGCGAAGTTTTAGATTATTACCACTTACCTGCTAACCAGACAAATCAAAACGATTATAGGCAACCCATAATTGTTTGTCGTTAACCTTGTCCCTTTCCAGCCGGAGTTTATCTTTTGACTGTTTGAAGCTGGGGGGGGGCGAGTACAACCTTGGTGTCATGATAGCCGGACTATTCCTCAGAGGCCAAGGTATCAATAACTGTCTTTAACATGGAAACCTAGATGTGACAGACTAAGTGGCTGCTACCTTCTTGCCATTGGTCAAAAAGATGGTGGGCTTAATAGCTACGGATTATGACGCCGGTTTTTCCGGGATCAACAAGGTGACTGACAAAAGAACGCTCTCCGTCTTTACCGTTGGTGAGTGAAAATTTTTTGGGATGCCGTGGTTAATGGCAAATCCCAGTTGAAATTGTGCTTTTGTTTGATGTGGAGCGGTGTTCTGTCAGGGTCATGAAGTGAACAGTAAGTAACTGTACCATCCATGGCTAACTATTTGATCGGGATATTAATTCTGGGGCTCGGGGCAGCAATAGTTGGCGGGTTCGTAACCGTGTATGGTGTTTTGTTTACAATAAAAGCCTTGGGGGAAAGCTTGGCGCGTTAATGGGTAACGCATTGGCATAGTATTTTTTTCGTAACTGCTCCCAGGGTACCTAATTTGCCGCGTTAGCGCCTTGCTCACATAGCGATGTCTCGGAGTCTCCCTACGGTCGCTTACCTGTTCGCAGGATCATGCCTTGCCTCGCCGGCACCCTGTAAACAGTTGCAGAGTAGGGGATTGAGGAAATAAGGTCGCTATCATGTGGGTAGTTACATCATTTTCAATGAGTCTTCCGCTGATGGCTGTTTGTTTTTGCGGTTAGGTATTGTCTGAGAAGTTGGCCTCAAGCACAAAATCGCCATGCTCGGTGGAAAGAGGGATGACGATGGTGGGGGCGTCGGAGTAGTTGGTTATCTCGATATTCTCGCCGACGATCATGGTCGGGGTGGCCAGATCGAAGGAGTGCCCTAATTTGGAGAGCTCGGCCTTGGCGCCTCCGCAGATCATGTTGGTTAACTCGCCAACGGCATCGACAACATCATTATTGATGCTCTGCATTGGTTCTTCCATCAGCATATTGGCAACAATGTTGAGAATACAATTTTCTTGAAAACTTATGATCATGTTGCCGGAGTTATTGGCGGAAGCCATGCCGATGATCCCGGAAACTTTGCCGAAGGTAGTGTTGCCGACTTTAAGTTGCGGTTTCCCGCCCTTGACGTCAATGCGGGCCATGGTCTGAATAACGTTTTTGGCGGCATTCAAAAAAGGATTTATATATTCAGCCTTCATTTTTTTATTTGTCCTCCAGGGGAGTGTGTGTCGGTATTCATGTGGTGTTGATTATATTATGCAATTCTAGCACAAGACTTCAATTTATAGCCAATAGGATGAAAAAAGGCAATGTAATCGTGCGCAAAATTTGTGAATTCAATTTACCTTGGTTTTGGTAGTTGTTGGCAGTGATTTTGTTGCGGCCAGAGGGTTGTCGTTTTGCCGCTGAGCCGGTAGGCCGTGAGGCCCAGCCATTCTTTGGCGGCTATCTTTAAATTACCAAGATGGGAAGAGAAATCGAAATCAATACGGAAAAGGTTGCTCCTTCTTGTTCGGTGATCCACAGGGTAGGGTATCATCGGCCAACCTGCCTGAGCAAAGATGCCCATGGAGCGGGGCATATGTAAGGCCGATGTGATTAGAATCCAGTTTTCTCCTGGTTGTGGGGTGGCGATTCTTTTGCTGTTTATAGCGTTTTCGTAGGTGTTTCTTGATCTTCGTTCAAAAATAACTCTGGATAAATTCAGCCCCATCTTGTGGAAGAGTATTTTTACGACATCCGCTTCTTTATGGCTCTGGTTAATCATGCTACCGCTGCCGCCGGTGAAGATAAGTTTGCTGTTGGGGTATTGTCTTGCGAGCGCAATGAAGGTCTGAGCCCGCTCGGCCCCATCGCCCATCTCTGGCTGCTGCCATTGTGCTGAAAGAACGGCGTCTTGAGCACCGCCAAGGACCACGATTCCGTCAATTCGGTGGGGAAGGGCGGGGTTGGTTGGGAAGCTGTTCTCAAGGGGAGACAAAAAAACTTCTCCCACCGGAAAAAAGGCGATGAGCAGGCAGACAACGGCCAATAAGGTGTGAAGTTGTTTTGCTAAACGATATGATCCTCGCTGGAGTAATAGCCAGGTGGTAAGGAGTAAGATCAGCAAAAGGCTGTCAGGAGAGATTAGCAACCATGCCAGTTTTGATATCCAGAAGAAGATCGAATTTAGCATGTTATTGGCTCTTTGTGGGAATGTTTACTGTTTGGCTGAGATTTAAATGCGTAGCTGGCTGGGCAGGTTGTTCTAAAGCTTAGCAAATTTGCCAGATAACTACTCGCAAGGTCGCGACCTTATTTCCTTGATACCCGTGAGCTGTTACCTGGGTCAGATAGATTAATTGGCAACAAATTGCAATGGGGGGGGCTGGGAAGGGGGCTAGGATACATTAGCGTAAATCTGATGGGCGGTGAATTTGGTGAGTTGAAGGTAAATGACATACCTGGTTCCCCATCCGGGTAGGCTTTCAACGCATAGTTGCCCACCTAAGCGGCGGATTTGCTTGTTGACAACCAAGAGGGCGTTACTGTTGTCGTCATTGGCAAGATTGACGGAAAATTGTGCATTTTTTTGCAAGGCCCGCATAGTTGCCGGGGAAAGGCCTGGGCCATTGGCGGTTACTGATAATTTGAGGCGATAAATGTCCTGCTTGTCGTGACCCTCATTTTCTATTTGAACCGTAACCACGTCAACGTTGGCGGCTTGAATAGCATTCTCTACGAGCCTTGTGAAAAGTTTTCGCAAGGGGCGCGGGTTACCCACGAAATAGCGTGGCAGGTCAGGATTAATGGACAGTGCCAAAACACGGTTACACCGTTCGGCCAAGTGGCTCAACTTAACTGCGGTGAGTGCATACTCGGCACGTAGGTCAAATATTCTCAACTCTTTGGGATGATATGATGCCGAGATAACCGGAGGATTGGCAGGTTGTTTTTTTAACATTCAGCACCTGGTTTTTTTGCATGTGGAATAACGATAATTTTCGTTGAGCGCTAACAATATAATACAGTATCCTTGTGTTGTAAAGAAAATGATAAGAACAATAATTATAAGCAGTTGTCGCGTGGTGTTTTTTTGCCCAGGGCATGGCGGGAAGATGTTAAATTTAGTTGATATTTGGGGAGGCAGCCCTATTTCTAATTTTTCAAGACACCTTTGTAATAGATTCTCTTGTGTTCCATAGAAACGAAGGTATGTTGGTGGTGTTTTTTTACCTACCTTTGTAAAAATGTTTTAGCTGGATAAAGTCATTGTCATGATTGTGAAAGGTGATGAGGAAATTGTTTCGAGGGTCAACAGCATTTTGTTGATCCAACTGGCTGATATTGGGGATGCTGTTCTCTCTTTTTCATCTGTTAGGGCGTTGCGAGAACGTTATCCGCAATCGAAAATAATGGTGGCGGTGCGGGAGAAATCAGCTGAATTAATTGCTCTCTGTCCTTGGGCGGATGGCGTCATTCCTGTGGTCGAGAAGAAGCGAAGCGCGTGGCGGGAACTGGTTTTTCAGTGGGGTTTTTTCCGGCGCTTGCGGCGATATAATTTTGATTTGGTGGTTGATTTACGCACCGGTACTCGTGGCGCGATCTTGGCTTTTTTGTCTGGAGCCCGCGAGCGAGTTGGTTTTTATTCAACGGATGGCCGGCCTTGGCGGGATTTAGTCTACAGTAAGATCTTTCGCCCGGCCTTACAGCCTGGCTTGCACATGTCACGTTATCTGCTTGATTTGTTGGCAGCATATGGGGTTGCTACCGATCATCCGCAGCCTGAGTTTATTGTTCCTCTCGCCATGCAGGAGCAGGTCGATGAACTTTTACGGCAAGCGAATGTTCCGACCAATAAACCGTTGGTGGCGGTGCAGCCCTTTTCTTTATGGCGGTATAAGGAGCTGAGCACGGAAAAGTATGTGCAACTTATTGGTTGGATAAGGGAAAAATATCAACTTCCGGTTCTGGTTGTTGGCGGTCCCGGCGAAGAAGAGCGGGTGCAAGCCATTGTTGAAGGCTGTGGGCAGGATGGCGTTTATAATTTTGTCGGCCAGACTTCCATAGGTTTATATGGAGCGCTTTTGCATCGTTGTCGCTTGTTTATCGGTGTCGATAGTGCAGGTCAGCACCTGGCCGCAGCTGCCGGGGTTGCAACCGTGGTTATTTATGGCCCCTCATGTCCGTTAACCTGGGCACCGCAAGGGGAAAGGCATTTGGTGGTTCAGAACAATGATCTGGATTGTGTGCCTTGTTATCAGGCTGGTTGTGATGGCAATCGTCTGCGCAGTCGTTGCCTTGATGAGTTGCCGGTGGCAGAGCTTATTCCCTTCGTTGATAGGCAACTGGGGTCCCTTGGCGCAGAAAGTGATGAGAAGACGGTGGCCTGTCGTTGAACGGAAAACGTGATTGAGGATTGGATTTCATGGGAAAATTAAAAAAGGGTTTGTTGAATATTTTTCTGGTGGTTTTTTCGCTGGGTCTGGTTTTGGGTGCCATGGAATTGTTTTTGCCCCGGCTCAATGATTTCTCCTTGGAAGAGGCGGTTTATCAGGTGCGGCGGCCTGTGGTTCAGTATCTATATGGCGAATTCAATCCAGAATTACGTTACACCCTGGAAAAGGGGCTAACAGATATTCGACTCAATTATCCCGGCAAGCTGGATTATACCTTTTCCACCAACAGTGAAGGCTTCCGTGGCCCGGAGTGGGATATGTCGCTTGAGCGTCGCAACGTCGTTCTGTTGGGAGATTCGTTCGGGTTCGGTTGGGGGGTCGCTTGGGGCGAAACCGTCGGTCAATTGCTGGAAAAGAGGTTACAGAAGATTGATCCCCGCTTTCAGGTTATCAATTTAGCTCAGTCTGGTTATTCCATTAACGCGGTGGTTCGAACCTTTGAAATTTATAAGGAACGTTTTAATCCTGAACAGGTTGTCTATGTTTTTTGTCCCAATGATCTGGAAGGGATGACGCCGCCATTGTCATCTGGTGGTTATCAGTTGGCTTATCAGCCCCGTTCTGGAGATGCGCAGGGCTTTATCTTGATGCGTGAACATAACCAACCCGATTATTGGTCATGGGATAAATTCCGTCGTGGTTCTTATCTGCACGCTTTTTATGCTCGTTATGTCAGGCCTCTTTTGAGTAAGAGGATTCGGGCTTCGCTGCACAGTGACGCGCCACCGGCGGGCTTTGATTTCCCACCACCGCTGTCGGAAGTAGTTGCTCCGCCGGCTACAGATGAGTCTCGTTTTTTGCTCTACTGTCTACAGAGGCTGGGCAAGCAGGTACAAGGCGGTCTTTATCTCATCCCCACCTCGGATAAAACGATCCTCGTCCAGAAGGACAATGCGCAAAATCTGCGCTGGGTTCTGGCCAAGTATTGTCTCGGTAATGAGCGAGCTCACTTCGTTGACCTTGAGGATAAGGTAAGAAGGACAAGTGATGGCCGTAAGTTTTATTTCAAATACGATGATCATTGGACTGCTGCCGGTCACCTTCTCGCTGCTGATCTTCTGTTTAGTGAGATGGCCGAGAAAGGGGAAATCGTCGGGCTGAGCAAATAGGCGGGGATGATGGCCTGGAGGAGAATAGTTGAGTTTTAACAGTACAGGATTTTTGCTACTATTTCTTCCCGTTGCCGTTATCCTTTTCAGGATAATTCAGTTGCGAGGATGGCAGTCTCTTGTTTTTCCATCTCTGTTGATGATTTCGTTAAGTTTTGTCATCTGCAGCGGGGTGCGCAATGTTCTGATTCTGCTGGGGTCGGTTGCCGCTAACTTTATTCTTTTATCCTTATTGATTCGCGTGGGGGAGAAGAGGAAGCTGCTTGTTTTGTGGTTGTTGGTCGGCACTAATTGTCTGTTGCTCGGTTATTACAAGTATGTCGGGTTCTTTTTAGATAACTTGGCCTTATTGTGGGGTGGGCAGGCGAGTTTGGCGGCGATTGTTCTTCCCCTGGGTATCTCTTTCTATTCATTTAATCAAATAGCCTATGGCGTTTCTATATACCGGGGCCGAGCAAATCGGCTTCCCTTTGTCCAGTACTTTGCCGTAACCACCTTTTTCCCCTACCTTGTTGCCGGCCCATTGGTTGATTTTGATAACATTGCCCACCAGTTAAATGATGGACGGGGTTCCGTTTGGAGTCGTGATCTTGCGATGGGACTTAGTTTGGTGGTGGTGGGGCTTTTTAAAAAAGTTGTTCTAGGTGATTCCCTGGCCGTGTACGCGGATCATGTTTTTTCCTTTGCCGCCACGGCGCCGGGGGTGGATTTTGTTCATGCCTGGGTGGGAGCACTTAGTTATACCTTCCAGATATATTTCGATTTTTCCGGCTATACGGATATGGCCATGGGGGTGGCGCGTATCTTTGGGGTGGTTTTGCCGCCAAACTTCAATTCACCTTACAAGGCGGCCAATATTGGTGAATTCTGGCGACGTTGGCATATCAGTTTGTCCAAGTTCTTCCGAGATTATCTGTACATCCCCTTGGGTGGTAATCGTCGGGGAATGGTAAGGCTCCATACCAATCTTTTAATGACCATGGTGCTTTGCGGTCTTTGGCATGGTGCTGGCTGGACCTTTGTCCTCTGGGGAGGTTTGCACGGTCTCTATCTTTCTGGGCATCGCTTATTATCGTCTCTTTTTCCTCAAGGGATTATCGGGAGAGTACGGGGAGTGCGGGTTGCCGTTACCTTTGTCTTCTTGGTGGTTAGCTGGGTGATCTTTCGGGCTGAAAGTATTGGGGTGGCGGCCAAAATTTATCAGGGGATGATCGGGAGCAGTGGCTTTCTTGAACTGTCAGGTGTTATCAAGTTGTCCAGTTGTTGGCAATGGCTTGCCGGTGCTGCCATACTCTCTTTTGGGATGCCGAATAGTCAGCAGATATTTTCTGACCATAACCCTTCTCTTATCTATCGTGGCTACAATGATAATCTGTCTCGGCCGCAAAAATTGCTCTGGAAACCGAAATTCGCCGGGGTTTTAGTTGTTTACTGTCTGTGGTTGGTTGCTTTGTATCATATTGATCGGGGAGGCAGTTTTATCTATGCACAGTTTTAAAGCCAATAGTGAATCATGACCCGTCTTGATAAATATGTAAAATACCTGGGCTGGTTTTTGCTGGGAAACCTGTTGCTGGTTGCAATATACGCAGGCCTTGGGGTTAGCGGGTACTTGCCGCCGCCACCCTTTGCCAAGAGTATCTCTTTTGATGAGAAGGTTGTCTGGTTGCGTCACCATGCGCAAAGCCGGATAGATCTTCTTGCCTTGGGATCGTCCATGACCCTCAGTGATCTTGACAGTGAAGCCCTTGTTGCCCACAGGCAGGGCCGCAACTTTGTCAACGCTTCTTCCTGGGGGCTTAAGATACGCCATATCAACAAATTCCTTCGTCTCTTGGATGGTATTTACGAGATTAAGTCATTGTTGATCTGTGTGTCGCCGGTTGATTTTCGTGCAGATGAGCGTGGGGATGAGGTGCCGCATCGGCAGCTGGTTGATCGGTATTTGCGTGGCGGCAGCCAACCCTTGGCGCAGATCCTCCTCTTCTCCGGGGACTATTTTGTTGGCAATTTGAAAAAAATGGATTTTTATCGGCACCGTAATAATCACTACCAATCGCTTCTTTATGATCGGTACGGCGGGGTCTCTTTTGTTGCCGATGGCTTTGCCATTGATGAGAACCGGTGGCAGGGGAAGTTTCTTGAGCAAGCTGCGCCTGACGAGAGAAACTTTCAGGCCCTTGTTGAGTTGGCTGGTTATTGCCGAGAACGTGGGATTGGTTTATGTCTGTGGACAACTCCGGCCCGGCAGCAGGTTGTTGACCGGTTTGCAAAGGATCTTTTTGCCGCTCACCTTCTCCGCCTCCGGAAGTTGGCTGAAAGCCAACGATTTGATCTGTTTGAGGCGAACAACGATGCTTTTGATGATTCCATGTTCGTTGATTGGGGCCACCTCAATGAAAAGGGTGCCAAGCTGTATACAACCTCCATGCTTCAGCTGATGGCAGCAAATCATCGCCAATTATTTTAATTATCTTCGGTTATCGTCATGTATTATATCTTTTGGGGTTTTTTCGGTCTTCTTTTGATCCTGCTGGTGCTTGATTTTATTGCTCGCCACCCTTTGTTTGCCCTGCGTTTTTATTTCGGACCTGCCCATTTTTATTATCAACGTTTTCCGGTCATCCCTAAGAACCTGCGTCATACTCCTTGTGTTGATGTGTTGGCCGGGGTTACCGGCAACCTAAGTTATATCTTGGGGGGCATCGCTAAAGGGAAACCGATTCGTTTTGTCACCGATCAATGGGGGTATCGGAATCTGCCTGGAGCTGAAACCGCCAAGCCCGATACTTTGATTCTCGGGAATTGTTTTGTCAACGCTTCAAAAACTGCTCAAGGTGAGATGCTTTCAGAGCAGCTCGCCAGGAGAGGGCGGTGCTGCTACAATATGGCGGTGGACGGGATTAATCTCTGGGAGGAGGTGGTTAACTTTAAGTATCATTTCGAGACAAACCCTTTGCTGGCCGAGGTTAAGCGGGTGGTTTGGGTGATTTTTGAAGGCAATGATCTCGAAGGGGAATTTCGTCACCATACCGATCCTGCTGAGTTGACGGTGGGAATGGGCAAGCAGTTGGCGGTCTCCTTAGAAAACTATTACAAGAGTTCGGTTTTGCGGCGCATCTATAAGGTTCTTTTTGGCCAGCGGCCCAACCAGGGCGTTGTTCTGAGCAAGGATTTTGCGGGACGGGAAATGCTATTTTTCGAGCCTTATGTGCGTTTCCTTGCGCAAACAGAGTCTGAGGTGCGGGATCATGCAAATTTCCCGGCTGTTGCAAGAACTTTTTCCCAGATGGCTGAATTCTGTCGCAACCACCAGATTGAGGTCCATTGTTTATTCGTGCCGGTGAAGCCCAGGGTGTATGAGTGGGTTTTGCGTGAACAGTCGCCGTGGTCGCTGCCGCCCAAACTCTCGCCCTTTGCCGGGGTGGTTGGTGAGATTTGTCAGCAGCATGGGTTTTCATTTCTTGATCTGACTAATCCTCTTACGGTGAGGGCCAAAGAGGTTTTTGAAGAACGGCAAGAGGTTATCTATTGGCTGGATGATACCCACTGGAATCATGAGGGGATAGCTGTTGCCGATGAGCAGGTCCACCGTTTGTTGCAGAAGAGGTGTGAATGAAGAATGACCAGGTGGTGAATAAAGTTTTGTTCGTATCTGTTATAGGGGGTTGGTAGTGGAGTCTTCTCAGGGGCAAACAGGCAAGCAAGGGCAGGATATGGCTATCTGCATGGTTTGCGGTGGCGACCATTTGCGACCGGTCGTTGTCAGTGGTCCGTGGACGGTTCTTGAGTGTCAGCACTGCCGGCATGGGGTGGTTTCGCCCTTCCCTGATCAGGAACGGTTGTCACAACTCTATGATAGTGATTACTTTCAGGAGCGGTATCTTGCCCCTATTCCCCCCGGTACTCCGGCTTTCGCTAGGAGAATCAGGCAGGAGGAGCATCGCTTGCGTTGGGCTCGTAAGTATGGCAAGCGGGGGCGTTTGCTGGATATCGGTTGCGGTTGCGGCTATTTTCTCTCGGCCGCAAAGCAGGGTGGGATGGAGGTGGTGGGCACTGATGTCACCGGGGCCAATCGTGGTTACCTTGAGCAGGAGCTGCAAGTTGATTTCGTCGAGGGCGAGCTTGCCGGCTTGCCTTTTGCCGATGAAACCTTTGCGGTGATTACTCTCTGGCATACCCTGGAGCACCATGTCAATCCCGCCGCCACCATTGGTCAATGTTTGGCCTGGTTGAAGAAAAACGGAGCTTTGGTGGTGGAAGTGCCGAACCATGATTCCGTTGACGCCAGGCGTTATGGTGAAAAATGGTCTGACTGGGATTTGCCGTTTCATTTGCACCATTTTTCGCAAGAGAGTCTCCGGCGGCTGCTTGAGGACGCTGGTGGGCAAGTGGTGGCAGTGAAAACCTATCATTCCCATTGGCTTCGTGAGCGTTTGCGACGCACCATTTTGTTGGCCCCTTTGGCGCGGCTGCTAGCACGTCTGTTTACGGGCGGCAGTGTCTTGATGGTCTGTAAAAGGCGCTGAGTGCTGTGGGTTCGTTTGTTTATTTGGCGAGGAGAAGTCGTCCCGTTCATGCCACTGCTCATGCTTATGGGTCTGAACTTGGGCCTGCCCTTCGCGGCTAGAAGTTAGTAGACTTTTTTACGGAAAGTGGTAGGTTTGACGGTTCTTTTCCGTCGAAGATTGCTAACTGAAAATAGGGTTGTAACAGGATATGGGTAAAAAATCCGTTAGCGGTGATCAAGCAAAGGATACCGGCCTTGCCATGGTGTTGATTTTGCTTCTGGTCGCCTATTTGCGCCGCACTGATGGGCCATTGCTGCCAGCACTTGTGGTGCTGGTCACCACCATGACCTGGCCGGGGTTATTTACGCCGCTGGCCAAGGTATGGTTCGGGTTGTCTAATTTTCTTGGCGGGATTGTTTCCAAGTTGCTGTTGACTATTGTTTTCTTAACGGTGGTCACCCCCATCGGTTTTTTTCGGCGGGTGTTTGGTGGCGCCGATGCCATGCGGATTAAGGCATGGAAGAATGGATCCCCCACGGCCTTTGATGAGCGTCAGCATGAGTTCAGCAAGGAAGATCTTGAGCGACCATATTGATTATTCGTTAAATATCGAGGAATGAGAATGGATTTTTTGAAAGACCTTTGGGGGTTCCTAAGGGTACGGAAAAAGTTTTGGATGTTGCCGATCATCTTAACCCTGTTGCTATTTGGGGTCCTGATTGTCTTGACCAGTGGTTCGGCCATCGCTCCGTTTGTTTACACTCTTTTTTGATCGCGTTGTAATCCAGCCAGGCGACAGCGTTATCCCCTAATGGTTCTCGAAGTTTGGGGTGTGGCTTGCTCACCGGAAGTTCGACATCTCGAAGGTGGCGCCATCGCTTGGGGTACTTCACCTCCCCACCTGAGTCGTCCTTTGAGTGTCTGCCTGGATATTGAAATCATGACTTAGACATCTCCAATGGATTTGTAATAAGTACCTCTATTTTAAGGGTTGACGGATGAGTGCAATACTCGGTATTTCCGCTTTTTACCATGACAGTGCGGCGGCCTTGCTGGTCGACGGACAAATTTGTGCGGCGGCTCAGGAGGAACGGTTCACAAGGAAGAAGCATGATCCCGCTTTCCCGGTGAATGCTGTCCGTTATGTTTTAGAGGAAGGTGGCCTTGAGATCGGTGACCTCGACGCCATTGCTTTTTACGACAAGCCGTATCTTAAGTTCGAGCGGTTGCTGGAAACCTATCATGCTTTTTCTCCCCGTGGCTTGCCTAGCTTTTTGTCCTCCATGCCGGTCTGGATCAAGGAAAAGCTTTTTATGCGCAAGATGGTCTGGGATGACCTTGCCTCGGTTGCCGACGAAAAGCTGACCCGAAAACCACCTCTGTTATTTCCTGAGCACCACCTCTCTCACGCTGCCAGTGCCTTTTACCCTTCGCCGTTTGCTGAGGCGGCTATCCTCACCGTTGATGGGGTTGGCGAGTGGGCGACCACCACCATTGGGGTTGGTCGTGATGAAAAGATCACCATGCTTCGCGAGTTGCCTTTCCCCCATTCGGTGGGGTTGCTTTATTCAGCTGTTACCTATTATTGCGGTTTTAAGGTGAATAGCGGGGAATACAAGCTGATGGGATTGGCTCCTTACGGTAATCCTGATAGTGAACGGGTGCGGAAGTGGAAGCGGCTCATTTTTGAAGAACTTGTTGATTTGAAGGATGACGGCTCTCTTTTGCTCAACATGGAATATTTTGATTACGCCACCGGTTTGCGGATGTGTCGTGATGATAAGTGGTTTGAATTGTTTGGGATTGCCAAGCGCGCCCCGGAAAGTGAGCTTGATCAGCCCTATATGGACATGGCCTTGGCCATTCAGCAGGTAACCGAGGAGGTTGTCCTGCGCCTAGCCCGAACAGCACGGCAACTCACCGGTTGCAAGCATTTGGTGATGGCTGGCGGGGTTGCCTTGAACTGTGTTGCCAACGGCAAGTTGCAGCGGTCGGGGATTTTTGATGACCTGTGGATTCAACCGGCGGCGGGCGATGCTGGTGGTGCTTTGGGTGCCGCCTATGCGGCGTTGCATATTTGGCAGGGCGCACCAAGGACAGTAACGGGGGATGGCCGGGATGCCATGTCTGGCTCCTATCTTGGCCCTGAATTTTGTGATAATGATGTCAAACGTCTCTGTCGAAAATATAAGGCCGTGGCGCGCCATCTTGATGAAGAAACACTTTACGGTGAGGTTAGCAAGCTTCTTGCTGACGGGAAGGCGGTGGGTTGGTTTCAGGGGCGAATGGAATATGGCCCCCGGGCTCTCGGTTGCCGGAGTATTCTCGGAGACCCCAGAGATCCACAGATGCAAAAGAAGCTCAATCTAAAGATTAAGTATCGAGAGGGGTTTCGCCCCTTTGCCCCGTCTGTGTTGGCCGAAGACGTTGGTGATTATTTCGATCTTAAGGGCAACTCTCCGTACATGTTACTCATTGATCAAGTTTGCCGTGAACGCTGTACCCCGCCGCCAGACGGTTATCATGAACTTGAGATGTATGAACGTTTGTATCATCACCGTTCCGATCTGCCGGCGATTACCCATGTTGACTATACGGCGCGAATTCAAACCGTTCATCAGGATACCAACCCGCGTTATTGGCGACTGATCAATGCCTTTAAGGCGTTGACCGGATGTGGGGTGGTGGTCAATACCAGTTTCAACGTGCGGGGAGAGCCTATTGTTGGTACCCCGGAGGATGCGTATCGCTGTTTTATGCGCACGGAAATGGACTGGTTGGTGATTGGCGATTTTCTTTTCGAAAAGGGAGGTCAGCCGGAATGGCAGGAAGATTCAAGGTGGCAGGATAAGTATGAGCTTGATTAAGGGGGCTATCTGAAGTGACTTCTGCTGATAAAGTCCCTCCTGGTGAGGGCAAGGAGATACCATTAACCACGTTTTCCACTGTAACTGCGGGCAAAGGTACAAACAATGCTGCTGGGGCCGGTGGGGTCGGCACAACTTGGGCTGACTATCTGCTTCGTTCCATGCCGTTTTTGCTGGCAATAGTTGTTCTCTTTAATCCCATCCCGAGATCAACAACCATTACGGAAGCAGCTTATTACCTCTCCTTGGTGTTTACGGGCATCCTCGTTATCTTTGCCAAGAGGAAAATGGATCTTGGTTCCCCGCTTACCATTCCCATCCTCGCCTACTTTTCTTGGGCGGTTTTGGGTTTATGCTGGACTCTGGATGTAACAAATACCAGCCATCATGTGGTTGCGCATTTACTTAAGGTGGTGGTCTTTTACTTCATCTGGGTGAATTTTGTCAGGGGCAAGGTTGCCATTGAGCGGTTGGGCGGGGCGTTGGTATTAGCAGCGATTGCTCTCACCATTCTGCTACTCTATCATCATTTTGCGTTGGCGGGCTTGTCGGTATTGGATAAGCTGGTCAGCCCCTTTCCTGAAACCCCCACCAACTGGGTAGGCTTTACCCTGGTGGCCGGGGTGGCGATGGTTTTCCCTTTTTTTCGCAAGGGAACGGGGTGGCTTCGGGGGGGGGGGATTCTGGCCCTGGCGCTTTTGTTTTTGCTGACGTACATAACTCAGTCACGAGCCACCGGAATGGCCATCTTGCTCACCCTTGTGGTGATGATGTTGGCCTTTAACAAGAAGAAGTTATTGGTCGTTTTGCTTGTCGGCATGGTTATCTTTGGGCTTGGTCCCATTCGGCAAAAGTTTGCGTCGCAGGGCTTGGATGCTGGTAATTACCGGCTGGCCACCGCCTATGCTTCTTGGTTGGTGATGCTTGACTATCCCTTGGGGGTTGGTTATGGCAACGAAATATATGCTAACCATCTAGATTTGAAAAGTTATCATCGCCGGGTGCCCGAGAAGTTTCAATGTTCGCTTATTCTTACCGATCCCCACAGCTTACTGTTGAGCATTGGGGTGCGATTGGGGTTTGTCGGGGTGTTTCTCTTTTTGGCTGTTTTGACGGTTTTTCTCGCCATGTGCCGACAACTTATTCGGCAAAAACGTGATCTATTTGGTCATGATTGGGGAGCGGCGGCCATGGCCGGTTTGCTTGGCTTTTTGGTTATAGCCCTCTTTGAGCCGTCCACCAGTCATTATGTCGATGTGGTATTATTCTCCATTCTGGGCATTGGCACCTCGGCCTGGAATGCTACTTTTGTTGATCAAGATATTGTGTCTCCTTCTGTTGGCGACCGATTATGAATGAAGGGAGATGTAGAAATGGCTAAAAAGAAATGGTACAAAAAAACAGCTATTTATAATTATCTTGCCAAGGTTGCCTTTCGCAAGAAGCTCAAGAAATGGACGGACTCTGATCAAGAGATGGCCGATTTCTACGCCCAGTTCATTTCCCCAGGTGATGTTTGTTTTGATGTTGGAGCCAACCTTGGTAATCGAACCAAGGTTTTTCTGCATCTTGGCGCGCGGGTTATCGCTGTTGAGCCGCAGGAAGGTTGCGCGCAAATGCTTCAGGCCGCCTTTGCCGATCATCCCAACTTTGTTCTTGTGCCAAAAGCACTTGGGGCTGAGGAAGGTGAAGCGACCATGTTGATCAGTCAGGAGCATACCCTGTCGTCGCTTTCTGCTGACTGGGTTAATTCCGTCCAGGCCAGCGGTCGTTTTTCTCAATATTCATGGGATGAGGAACGGGTAGTTAAGGTGACGACCATTGATAATCTAATTACTCGCTTCACCTCTCCAGCCTTTATTAAGATTGATGTTGAGGGTTTCGAAGAGCAGGTTGTTTCCGGGCTTTCAGCGGCGGTGAAAGTCTTGTCCCTTGAGTTTATCCCTGAGTATATCGAATCCATGGTTAAGGCCATTGAACACCTGGGAAGTCTTGGTGACATTCGCCTCAATTATGCGGTGGGTGAATCCATGGATATGGTTCTTGAGGAATGGAAGACCAGGGAGGAGATGATTACTTTGTTGCGTTCCTTGGCCATGGACACCTCTCTTTTTGGTGATGTCTATATCCGTTATGTGGACTAAGGGGCGGTTTGTTTTTGCAAGAGAAGAAATCGCCGGTGCGGCGGCAACCTAAGATTTGCCGTACTTCCCGGTACCGGATAGCAGTCATTATTCCCAAATTCGGTTTAGTGGGTGGTGGAGAGGGTTTCGCCGCTGAGGTCACAGAGCGATTGGCTGCCGACCCCAGGTATGAGATTCATGTCTTCGCTAATCGTTGGCGAAGTGGCAGCTCTCAAATCACCTTCCACAAGGTGCCGATTATCTCCTTCCCTCGTTTCTTGACCACTGCCAGTTTTGCTTATTTTGCTGGACGTCTGATCGGGAAAATGGATTTTGATCTTATCCATAGCCATGATCGAGTGTTCCGGGCCGATCTTTTTACCATGCATGGCATTCCGCATCGACTTTGGGTCAATGAGGTGCGGGGCAAGTCGTGGCTTAGTCTTTTTGATCGGGTTACTTGTTGGGTGGAGAAAAAGATGGTTGCCTCGGGAGGATGTCGGTTGTTTATGCCCGTCTCTCGTTTAGCAGGCGAATGGTTTGCGAGAGAGTTTGCGGTATTGCCGCAGCAGATGGAGGTCATGTCCCCTGGGGTGGCCTTGGAGGGGTTTCCGCAAGATGAACGGCGTGCTGTTGCCCGTCTGGCTGTTCGGCAGCGTTTTAGCCTTGCTGCTGAGGTTCCACTGGTGCTGTTTGTCAGTATGAATTTCGAACTGAAGGGATTGGCACAGTTATTACAGGCCATGGCGATGTTGAGCCAGGAAAAGGATGTGCCTCCTTGCCGGTTGCTGGTGATTGGCAAGGGGAATCAGGGTAAGTTTCAAAAAATGGCGGACTCCTTGGGGATCGGAGCTGAGGTGATATTTACCGGTATCGTTGCCGATGGTATTGAAGAATACTTCTTGGCCGCTGACGCCTTTGTGATTCTCTCCGGCTTTGATACTTTCGGGATGGTGGTTCTTGAGGCGATGGCGGCATCGGTGCCGGTTATCGTCAGTGATCGAGTGGGGGCTAAGGATTTGGTCCAGGAAGGGGTTAACGGCTTCGTGGTAGATCGGGAGGATGTGGGCACCGTTAAGGAACGGTTACGGTATCTCCTGAAGCCTGGGCAACGAGATGTTTTAGGGTCTGCTGCACGTTTGGAAGCGGAAAAACATACCTGGGATCAAGCCGCAGCAAAGCTTGCGGCCATATATCAATCATTGCTGAAAAATAAAGCAGATTCTCCTGCCCATAAAATTGATGGCATGGATGGGGATAACCATGGCTGAAAAATATTACCTTGAGCGACTCTTGCAGAGCGGCGGTTTTCGCTTTGACAAACTAGATATTGATGGGATTGATAACGATCCGGTTTTTAAGCTTTTTGGCGCTCAGTTAAGTATTGAAGAGACGGCTCTTTTCTCTGCGGAAATCCGTAGTGGTCAAGATTATCTGGACAAGTTGGATACTCTTCTCCGCGAACGACTGGAGTCTGGACAGGCCGCGCCCATTGTTCGTTTCGCGGATGGTGAGTACGCCTTCTATGCCCAGAGTCTTAGCTGTAACGGGTTATACAAACAGGCTGAGTCGGTGGCCGCCATTCGGCAGGCCATTCCCTTTCATGTTGAGATGTTGCAGCGGTTGAGTAAGAGTGGGTGGTTGGCTCCCCTTATTCATCAAGGCAATAGCACTCCTCCCCGGCGCGGAATTTTCTCATTTTTACGTAAATCAGCAGGCGATGGTTCAGCCCACCAATTCCTTGAGTTCCTGGCCGGTCAGGGTTTGAGCCTTACTGCCGATAACTATATCCCTTTTTATGCGGTTTATGCTTATCTCTCTTCGCCTCGCTTTGCCGACCTGATGCAAGACCGGCATCTCTGTGTGATCAATTCCACCTGTAATCTTGATGCCTGTCAGCAGTGGTTTGCGCGTCTTGGTTGTGTACCCCGTTTATCGTTTGTTAAAATTCCCGACTCTTTTGTTGCCACCCGCTGGCAGGAGATGCGGGATGAGATTATCGGTATGATTCCACCAGATGTAGATTTATGCCTTTTGGGGGCCGGGATCGGTGCCCTGCTGGCCTGTGTTGATGTTGCCGAGACCCTTAAGATTCCAGCCATTGACGCTGGTCATGTCCTTAATATGATGAATTGTCGTGAGGATAAGTCCAATGGTGCGCGCATGTATACCATTTGGAAGTGATCTTTTACGGTAACTGCTCACAGGGTACCGAATCTGCCGCGTTATCGCCCTGCTCACATACCAATGTATGTTTCGCAGAACGATGCCTTTCATCTCCGGCCCCCTGCAAACAGTTAAAATTACGCTCATATTGGGAGAATTAGCCACGCCCCCGTGAGTAGTTACCTTTTACGTTGGTTTAGGCATTTGTCATGAATGATCCATTAAGAAAATATCGGCACCGTTTTCGTCGTTGGCGGAATGCCGCCAATCTTGCCTGGGAACAACGCCGGTACCATGATATTTTTGTCAGGGAAGGGTTGGTTGTTCCCGATGATGATGAGATTCGGCGCTTGTGTAAGCTGCGGTTGCCCAATTGTCAGCTTAAGGGTAAGGGTGACTTGCGGATCCTGGCCTTGTTTCATCATTATAACTGGGAAAAAGAGGCCTTGTTGCCGCCCCTGCGCCAGTTTGGGACCGTGCGCCATTATGATTGGGCCGATGAGTTTAATCATCAGAGCAAAGGGTGGCATGGCAAACTGAAACAGGCCATGAACGAAGCCCTGCTCGCCAAGGTTACGGCGTGGGTGAAGGGGGAGGGCGTTGACGTTATTTTCTCTTACCTTTCAGGGGAGGTGGTTCTGCCCGAAACGGTTCGGGCCATGGCCGGTCTCGGGGTGCCGATGGTCAATCTGGCCCTCAACGACAAGGAGGCTTTTGTTGGCGCGAAGCGGGGTGGGCAAGTTATTGGCGTGAGGGATATCTGTAAACATTTTGATATCTGTTGGACCAGCACCGAGGATGCCCTGGAAAAATATTGCGTTGAGGGGGCGACGCCTCTGTATCTCCCGGAAGGTGCTGACGCCAGCGTGCATCGTCCTTACCCGGTGGATAGATCCATCGATGTTTCTTTTGTTGGCCAGTGCTATGGCAATCGCCCGCAAATCATTGCGCGGTTGCAGGCGGCCGGGATCGGGGTTGAGGCCTATGGTTACGGCTGGCCAAACGGGCCATTGGCTACGGATGAGATGGTGCGAATGTATTCCCGAAGCAAGATTAATTTGGGCTTTGGCGGTGTAGATGGCCTGGACGAAACATATTGTCTCAAAGGCCGTGATTTTGAAATTCCCATGAGTGGCGGTCTGTATCTAACCGAATATCATCCAGAACTTGAGCGTTGTTTCCGCTTGGGTGAGGAGATTGTCACTTACCGAAACTTCGAGGAAATGGTGGCGATGATTAATGATTTGCTCGCCAATCCGGCCAAGGCTGATGCCATTCGTCAAGGTAGTTACCGGCGGGCCTTGGCTGAACATACCTGGGAGACGCGTTTTGATAAGGTTTTTCGTCTTTTGGGGCTGCTGGAAACTTGATCAATGGTAGGCGTGGAGAGCTAATTTGTATCTGGCGAGCTTGGCCCTGGCCTCTGTTTTGTCACCCATGAAGGGCATGGTGAGGGTCAGGGTGACAATGCGCCAGCGGGCCTGGCGGATGTTAGCCCTTTTGATGGCTCGAATTGTCTGCTGGCTGTAATGTTTTTGGTAGAAGAGCATTTCTGCCTTGAATTTCTTCTTCCATACCTCTATGGGCAAGGTTTGCCGTTCACTCTGCCCCTCCCAATGCACGATTTCTGCATTCTCTATTACCGCCAGTTCCCATCCCGCCTTGCGAACGCTTAGGCCAAGATCGATGTCTTCTCCATACAGAAAATAGTCTTCGCTGAACCCACCGATTTTTTTGATTATTTTGCTGCGAACAATGAGACTGGCCCCCAGCAGCCAGGCAATTTGGCCGGGGAGGTTGTTTAGTTCGTTGTGGGTGTAGCGTTGTCCTGGGTAGTGATATTCCACAGACGATTGCGGGGTGTTGTTGGGGTAGAAGATGGCGGTGCCGGCCATGCCTACCTTGGGGGTTGAATCCATAAAGGAAAGCATGGTGCTGAAGGTGTTTTTTCTGACTTCGGTGTCTGGATTAAGAAAATAGATGTATTGCCCCCTTGCTTGTTCGAGGGCCAGGTTGTTCGCCTTGGCAAAGCCAAGGTTTTGGGGGCTGCTGATCAGGGTGACGGATGGGAATTGAGATCTGATCATTTCAACGCTGTTGTCCTGGGAGGCGTTGTCTACAACCAGGATCTCGAAAGATGGACCCTGCTGGGCTAGAACGGAAGGAAGGCACCTCGCCAGGTGATCGGCAGTGTTGTAGTTGACAATGATGACGGAAATGGTTGGGGGCATGGTTGGCGGTTATGGGCTTGTTTTACCGGGGTTGGTGGGTTCGTTTAAGCAGCTCGGCAAAATATGGAATGGTTTTGTTTAACCCTTCTTCCAACTGGATGGTCGGTGTCCATCCCAGTTTTTCCTGGGCAAGACGGATATCCGGTTGGCGCTGGCGAGGATCGTCGGAGGGGAGAGGTTTCCGGATGATTTCCGATTTCGAGCCAGTGAGGGCAATGACCTTTTCGGCCAGTTCGAGAATGGTGAATTCGTTGGGGTTGCCGGTGTTGACTGGGCCGGTAAAATCGTCTGGTGAGGCCATCAGGCGGATAAAGACCTCGATTAATTCGTCAACATAACAGAAGGAACGGGATTGAGAACCGTCGCCGTAAACGGTGATTGGTTGGTTCTGCAGGGCCTGGACAATGAAGTTTGAAACTACCCGGCCATCATTGGGGTGCATATTGGGGCCGTAAGTATTAAAAATTCTGGCGACTTTTATCCGTAAGTTGTGTTGGCGGTGATAGTCGAAAAAGAGGGTCTCCGCGCATCGTTTTCCCTCATCGTAACAGGAGCGAAAACCGATGGGGTTGACGCTTCCCCAATAGGATTCCGGTTGTGGATGTATTTCCGGATCTCCATACACCTCACTGGTGGAGGCTTGAAATATTTTGGCTCCGACTCTCTTGGCCAACCCCAGCATGTTAATGGCGCCATGGACACTGGTTTTCGTGGTTTGCACCGGATCGTGTTGGTAGTGGATTGGTGAGGCCGGGCAGGCCAGGTTGTAAATTTCATCAATCTCGATATAGAGCGGAAAGGTTACATCGTGGCGAATGATCTCGAAGAGTGGGTTGTCGAGAAGGTGGAGAACATTGTCCTTGGTGCCGGTGAAGAAATTATCAACGCAAACAACTTCATGACCATCTTTTAACAGCCGTTCGCAGAGGTGGGAGCCGACAAAGCCAGCGCCGCCGGTGACCAGTACACGTTTTCTTGATTGTGGTTTCATTGTTTTTCCCTGTATTCCCTTAGCTTGGGGATTACTGCATATTTCGTAACATGGTGTAGACCCCGTCGGTGGCCATCAACTCTTCATGGGATCCTTCTTCGGTTATTTTGCCATTTTGTAATACCATGATCCTGTCAGCATGGGTGATGGTTGAAAGCCGGTGGGCGATGACAAAGGTCGTTCTGTCTTTCATCAGGTTTTCCAAAGCCTTCTGTACTTCTCGTTCTGACTCCGTGTCAAGGGCTGAGGTCGCTTCGTCTAAGATAAGGATGGGGGCGTCTTTTAATAAGGCCCTGGCAATGGAGATGCGTTGCTGCTGACCACCGGATAGTCGCGCTCCTGATTCGCCGATCATGGTATCAAAACCGTCCGGGAGATCACAGATAAAGTCAAGGGCGTGGGCAGCCTTGGCGGCGGCGGCGATTTCCTCATCCGGTCGAGTGGGGTCCCCGTAAGCGATGTTGTTGCGGACGGTGTCGTTGAAGAGGATGGTCTGTTGGGTAACGATAGCCATTTGCTTGCGCAGTGAGTTCATGGTGACATCCCGGATGTCGTGACCATCAATGACAATTTGCCCTTGGCTTACTTCGAAAAAACGGGGCAGCAGGTTGGCGAGGGTTGACTTGCCGCCGCCACTGGTGCCAACCAAGGCAATAATCTCCCCGGCCTTTGCTTTGATGTTGATATCTTCAAGGACAGGGTTTTTGCCGTCATAACTGAAATGGATATGACGAAAATCAATGCTCTGGTGGAAGGAGGGCAAATCAATGGCATCGGCACGGTCTTCGATCTCGGCCTTGATGTCCAAGAGGCCGAAAATCCTATCTGCCGCAGCCATTCCTTGCTGGAGAGGGCTATTGATATTGCCGACACTTTTGATCGGGTCGTAGATCATGATCAAAGTGGTAAGGAAGGCGATAAAGGTGCCGGGGGTTGATTGCCCAATCAAGACCTGGTGGCCGCCATACCAGATAATGCCGGCGATAATTACTCCGCCGATCAGCTCCATTAATGGATGTTGGAGGCTGTTGATACGGATATCTTTGACAATGACCTTGAACAATTTATCAATGGTTTTGGAGAATTTACTAATCTCGTATTTTTCCATCCCGAACGCCTTAACGATGCGATGGCCAGTGATGGTTTCGTGCAGAATATTTGATACTTCCGCCACCGTCTGCTGATTGGTGATACTGAGTTTTCGGAATTTTTTGCCAAAATGTAAAATAGGCACAACGGCCATGGGCATGAAGATCAGAGAAATGAGGGCCAGTTGCCAGTTGAGATAGAAGATGACAAACAGTAACCCGAAGACCTGGAGGAGGTCTTTAAGGATGCCGACAATGGCGCGAGAGACTGCCATTTGGATAAGGGTGGCATCGTTTACCACCCGGGAGATCAGCTCACCGGTGGGGGTGTGGTGAAAAAAGGAGATGGGCAGGGAGTGAATATGTGCGAATATCTTTTCCCGCATATCCCTGATAATACACTGCCCGATGGTGTCCAAGGTGTAGGTATAAGTGTAATAGAAGATTCCTTTCAGCAGAAAAACTGCCGTTAAAGCAAAGGGTAGAATGTTAAGCATTTCCTCATTTTTGTTGAAAAATATTTCGTCGAGGAGGGGTTTAACAATATAGGCCTGGGCGGAACCAAAGGCTGAAACCAGTACCATGCTGAAGATGGCAAGGATCAGTTTAGATTTGTACGGCTTTAGAAATTGCCAAAGCCTTTTTCTAAGTTCCTGATTGTGCATGGCGATTATGCCGTCGTGAGTGGGCTGGTTGGTTGGAATTGTTGTTTGTTAATCAACAATTGGGATATGGGTGTGGAAATTTCGATCTAATGCGTCGTGGTGGCCCAACCCCTGCTCCACATGCCAATCAATCGGGCCATACTACCACTTCGAGAAGTTTCCACTTGGTCTACTATCTCGGCAGCGATTTTATCAGTACAATGGAAACCTTACAAATCAATAAATGTAACTTTTGCAAAATTATCTGCATGTTCTATATGAATTGCCGGTGGTTGTCAATTTTTTGTTTGCCGGAGGGATTGCACCATTCTGCTAAGTTCTTTACGGAGTTGGCTACAGGTAAACGGCTTGGTGATGTAGGCGCTGACTTTGGCGGCATGCGCTTCCTGCAAAAGGTGCGGTTGGGCCTCAGCGGTTAGCATGATAAACGGAGTGTGGTGAAGGGATTGGTCGCCGCGGATTGCTTTCAGCAAGTCAATGCCATGCATGCCCGGCATGCACCAGTCGGAGATAACAACATCGATAGTTTTTTGACGCATGATCAGCAATGCCTTTGCCCCATCCGCAGCTTCAGAGATGTTTAGATAACCACATCTGGCGAGATGTTTCTTGATGATGTGGCGCATGAACATCGAATCATCGACGACAAGAATGTTTATGGTTGAATCAGGCATTTTGTTGATAGCAAATTTAATATGGTGGGGAAATTCTTTCTCTTCAGTAGGAAATGGAGCAATTTCACAGTTGAGTTCGTGGGGTGACGAGCAAAACAATCATAAGGTGTTTACCTGGTGTTACGTCAACTCTGTAACGCCGCATCTTGATAGCCATTTTTTTCTCCTGCGGCGTTACAACTTGAATCACATAGCACAACTATGCTCTCCACGTCGCCTCTTGTAAGCAAAAAAAATCGTTGCACAATTTCATCGCATTTCATCTTTGAGGTGATCCTTGCCGGAAAACAGCTAAAAGATTTAGCCTAAGTTGTGGTGGATGGCAAGGGTTGAGGTAAAAGTGTTTGTTGCCCCTTATTTATCGCTCTTTTGGTATGACCGCTAATGGGAATTTGATTCAAGGGCAGAAAATTGAGCAAATATTGAGCTGCGAGTTCTTGTTGGGGCAATTTTTTTCTTTGACATCAGACTGTTACGAGGGTAGCATGGTGATGAGTTTTCAATATTGAATGTCTGTCTGTTTTGCGGTGGACGGTTTTCGCGTTAAGAGGGGGCGGAAGAGGACATGGCTACAGCCAAAAAGTTCCTTTTGAAAGAGCGTCGCCGTGCTGCGCGGATTAATGGCAAGCTTCCGGTGACATTGGTTTTGCGCCGGGGGCGGCAGGGTGAGATTGTCGTTGCTTCATCGCCGGGAGAAATTCTTGATATTTCTTTGTACGGTGCCGGGCTGGCCGTCGAACAGATCCGGGTTGAAAGTAGCCACTTTTTTTATTCCCCGCAGGATAATCCTTCCTATGTTTTACACTTACAAGTCCAGTTGCCGTCTGAAGATGAGAGTGATCTTGAGTCAATCTCCATTCCTGTGCGCCCCGTTCGTTTTGATCGGATTATTGGAGAGGGAAACGAGCCAAAGCCATTTCATCTCGGGGTTGAGTTCTTAGCCGATTCCACTGATGAGCAAGTAAGTTGCCTGTTTCGGTTGGTTGGTGATAAGAATAAGGGCAAGGGGTGGTGGCGAACGGTTGTTGATTCCTTTTTCGCAACCGATGGGGATAAATAGTTCCCAACCCTGACGTTAGATGTTTGTATCCTTGTTTGTGGCCATTTCCCTTAGTTGTTGCGAATCTTCTACTTCTATTGCTGCAAATATCCGTCTGATTGCGGTGGCGCTGTTCAGGGTGTAGAGATGGATGCCATCCACTCCTTGAGTAACAAGGTCGTGCATTTGTTTGGCCGCCCAGCGGACGCCTGTTTCTTCGACATCGGCATCATTTTCGCACTTCTGTATTTCTGCCAGAAGTGGGGCGGGGATGCGGGCACCGGCAGCTAAATCGGCCATGCGGATCATGCCGGATTTGTTGGTGATCGGCAGGATGCCGGCAATAATTGGAACCTTGATGCCAGCAAGTTCGCAGCGGTGGCAAAAATCAAAAAAATCACGGTTGTCGAAAAAAAGTTGGGTGATGATATAGTCAGCGCCAGCATCAATTTTTGCCTTTAGGAAGTCCATTTCCCTTAACCTGTTGGGGGTTTCTGGATGTCCTTCCGGGAATCCTGCCACTCCCACGCTCATTGCCGGAAACTCTTTTTTGATAAAGGCAACCAGGTCGGCGGCTTGAGAAAAATCACCAGCTACTGGTTGGTGGTGGTCGCGAGGCGGGTCGCCACGCAGGGCGAGGATGTCGAGGATACCATTTTCTGCATACCTGGACAGAATGTTATGTATGTCGTCTCTTCCTGAACCAACGCAAGTGAGGTGCGATATTACCGGGAGGCCGGTTTTTTCACGAACACGTAGAACCAGATCAAAGGTGTTATCGCGGCTGGAGCCTCCGGCTCCGTAGGTAACGCTGATATAGGATGGCTGTAGCGGCATTAATTCATCAATGGCCGTAAGTACTTCGTCCCGAAGTGGAGCCGTCTTGGGGGGGAAGAATTCAAAGCTACAGGCTGGTTTGGTGGTGGCAAGAATGTCTGTGACACGCATTTGTTGGACCTGCTTGGAGTTGCTGCTGGTTAAGAGAACCATTTGTTCATGGCTTCGCTGATCTGCATCCCCTGTTTTGCTCCTGAGATGTTGAATTTGCTTTGTTGCCGGAATACGCCGCCGGTTTTCTTGTAGCGCCTGATCGTTGCTTTCTGTGGGCCGAACTCGCCGGTTTTACGATCAAGATCTTGATACAGAAAAACGATGGTGGTCCAGCTACCTCGGCTCAGGATAACTTTCTCAAGTTCCTTGACCAGTTGTGTTCCTTCTTCGTCTTCATAATTAATGGAGATGTCATCGATATTTTCAGCCATTGGTTATCCTTTTTGCTTCTTATGAATGGTGGTTGTGCATATGTGGGAAATTTATAATCTACAACCAGAGCAAGAGGGTAGTTTATAATTTTCTTGTTTTCTCGTTAAGTTGGTTGGTTATTCTCCGCAAAGCCCTGAAAAAAAATTGTTAAGTTTAAATTAAAATGGCGTCAATGATACTTGGTTGTTGCTTAACAAGCAAGTATCGATCCTTGTGGCATAAGCCCGCTTCTTTTGGCAGAGTCCTCTTGCGCTCAAGGTTGTCCCGTTCTTTCGGAGCCAATGAGGTTTCTTATTTTTTGATGGTTCAGTCGGGGAGTGGAGCCGATGTGGATGTTCCACCCATGCAACCGCCAACCGGCACGGCATGGCAGTAAAATTGGCGGGGATTAATGGCGAAGGTTCTTGCATGAATTTTATTTTGTATGATGTGGTAAAGATTTCTCGCCGGGTCGTTAGTAAATCAGCTTGAAGATGGGAATTTTTTACTGTCGTTCTTTTATATGTCTGGCACAGAGATTCCTTGTGACCGATGCTCGCATTGATTTTTTGAGCTGAGGCGAGAAGTCTTTGGACTGTTCTGGGTGAGATTTTCATCTCCTGGCTGATGGGTGTGCAGGTTTCAAGTTTAGGGGTGAATTATCTTGACTCCGAAGGTCGCTAAGATAATAGATAATAAATCTAAATTTACTAAGAGTTGGGGTAGTTTTTCCAGCCGTATCTAACCGAATAAGGTTGTTACCTCGGTCAGGGGAATTTTATTAGCCCATGCCCCCCCCGTCCACTCTCTAGGTTGAATCCATTGTTTCGCCGCCCCATGGTGAACCCCGTTAGGAGAATGCATTGCGAGATCCGCTGCTTGCCTGTCTGGCAGAGATGACCAGGCTTCTTAATCAGCCGCAGTCCGTTGCGTCTCTTGTTTCCGGTCTGCCTTTGATTGAAGGTTCTATAACTCCGGTGACCCCGTTTTTTGGGTTATGGTGGCATGATTGGCTGGGGTAAGTTAAAAGTCAGAAATAGAATGATCTTGCCTTTTGTTTTACCAAAGAGATATCTCTTTGGTAAGTGACTTGGCTGAAGAATTTGGCATACCCGTTAGCGTCCAGGCGGGAAGATTCCGAGGAATAGTGGCGTGTAGTATGTCGAGTTTTTAGCGAACCCGCTAAGACACCGTAGCTATGACTTCCCTTTGTCTTCGTTTAGCTGCGATGCAACAACTAAAAGGTGAAGGACTAACAGTGTTATTTGGCGGGCAACAAGAGCGCACAAAGACAAATAAATGGCCTCTTGAGCTAGACCTCCTGTTGGCGTTGTTGCAGTCCCCGGACGATGCTGGGGCCAACGTGCAAATTCGCAATTTATGTGCCGATAATGTCAACTGGCAAACCTTTACCGAGTTGGTTTGCCGGCATCGTGTCTGGCCGCTTCTCCACCGCAACCTGATGCGTCTGCCGGACATTCCTGTTCCTGTGGAAACAAGGGCTGAGCTCAAGGCGCTTGCACGGCGTAACGCCCACACCGCGCTGGCCATGGGGGCTGAGTTGGTTAAGGTGGTTCGTCTTTTGGATAACGAGGGGGCCTCGGTGCTATCATTGAAAGGACCTCTGTTGTCTCGGCAACTCTATGGAGACCTGGGGATGCGGCCATGCCGAGATCTGGATCTCTTGCTCGCTCCGAAAGATTTTGAAAAGACGAATCGTGTTCTTGTGGTGGCTGGGTATAAATGTCTTGATCAGCTCCCCGCGACTTGCAGGTCGTTGCTAGCACATATGCAGAATTCTCAACATGCATCCTATCTTGCCGACAATGGCATAGTTATTGAGGTGCATTGGTGCCTTGGTAAAAATGCTCTGGGTATTCTTGAAGACTTTGTGGTTGACTGGAACAACCTTCCGGTCCAGGTTCTCTCCGGGGTTCCAATCAAGGTGCTTCATGATTACGACAACTTCCTCTATCTTTGTTGTCATGGGGCGATTCACTGCTGGTTTCGTCTCCGTTGGCTTGTTGACATCAGCTTATTTATTGGCAGCATAGAGTCGCAGGCATGGCCCGATATCTTGAGTCGTGCAGAACAACTAGGTGTTTCCCGGCATCTGCACGAAGCGCTGGCTTTGGCGGCGCTGTTTTTCCCCGGCTCGTTACCTGGGGAGGTGAAATCCTTTATGAAGCAGAGTCATGGTTTGGTTTGGCGTATAGCCCTGACCCAAAAGGCCATGGTTGCGGATGAACTCATTCCCCAATTAAGTTCTGCTTATTTAATTCATAAATGCAAACGCTTTTTAAGTGCTGAGGGGATCAGCAAGGGTCGCTTCCTCCTCAGCCATTTGCAACCGAAAATGTGTGATATGGCAGCAGTTCCTCTCCCTGACTGGCTGTACCCTCTCTATTATTTGCTCCGCCCATTTCTCTGGTTTGGCCGGGTGAGCGGGCTTTCTTCTCAAAGTAAACGTTCGAGATAGACACCATGATCATCCCCCTTAACGCTCAGTCAGCAACAGTAAGCAAGCTTTATTCTGCCTGGGGACTTGCTATAGACTCCAGCATCGAGTTGCCTCTTCTCCAGCTCGGCGATGGTGTAGCGGCGGACGTAACCATTCGGTTCGGCACAGTTCCTGAAACCCTTGATAACGCCAGGCACCAAGGTGTTTGTTTCCAGGCTTTCCCCGGTCGTTTTCTTCTTAAACTTGAGAATATCGCCAGGTACTTGGTCTCTGATGGTTGCGAGATCCTGATCGATCCTGTTCCGGATGCCGAGTCTGATGCCATTCGTTTGTTCCTGCTCGGTTCCGCTATTGGAGCGCTGCTTCATCAGCGCTCCATTCTGCCCCTGCATGCCAGCGCCATTCGGGTAAACGAAGGAGTGGTAGCCTTTGCCGGCAATTCCGGGGTGGGCAAATCAACCTTGGCGGCCTCTTTTATGAAAAATGGTTGTCAGGTGGTGGCAGATGACATTTGCGCGGTGAGCGTGGCCAGTGGCGTTCCTCTGGTGTGTTCTGGGTCGCCCAACCTCAAACTCTGGCACGATGCCCTACATCAGTTGGGTGAGGATCCCCAATCGTTGCCCCGGGTTCGAGACAGTGTGGAGAAATATCGCTTGCCGTTGGCGCACGGTTTTGCCGAGGAAGTTCTCCCCCTGCGCAAACTCTATGTGCTCAGATCCATCAACCAGGATCGTTTTGAGCTGGAGCACCTTACCGGGGTGGATAAACTTAATGCCTTGGTCAAGAACACCTATCGCTTCAATTTTCTGAAAGGGCTGGGCGGTAAGAAAGAGCATTTTAGCCACTGCGCCGCCGTAGGCCGCCATGTTGATGTTTGCCGGGTCAGCCGTGGCAAGAATGGCTTTCGCATCGAAGAGTTAATGGCGTTGCTGGAAGAGGATTTCAATCGATGAACGGAATCCTCTGGCTTGCCTCCTATCCCAAGTCTGGCAATACCTGGCTGCGGCTCTTCCTCACCAACCTGCTCCGCAACGATGATGAGCCCGCGGATATCAATGAGCCAGAGGCCACCCCCATTGCCTCGGCCCGGGGTATTATCGATGACGAAGCCGGTATCGAGACCTCAGACATGACCATGGCCGAGATCGAACAACTCCGCCCCCTGGTCTATGAACAACTGGTGGCTCAAGCCGAAGAGCCCCTGCTTATGAAGGTTCACGATGCCTGGACCCTGTTGCCTGACGGCACTCCATTGCTCTCGGCCCAGGCCACCCGTGGCGCTATTTACATCATCCGCAATCCCTTGGACGTGGTGATCTCCGCTGCCAACTTTAACGGCACAGATATTGATACCGCCATTACTTGTCTGGCGGATATGGAGGCAAAACTGGCTCGGGGTAAAAAAAAATTACCGGACCAGCTCCAGCAGCGGTTGCTCTCCTGGAGCGGCCATGTGCTTAGTTGGGTGGATAGCTCCCAGGTTCCGGTTCATATCCTGCGATATGAAGATATGAGTCAGGATCCTTTATCTGCCTTTACCGGCGCGGCCCGATTTGCCGGGTTAGATTTTGACCAGGAGCGGATTCCCAAGGCGATCCGCTTCAGTTCCTTTGAGGAATTACATCGTCAGGAACTGGCCAAGGGGTTCAAGGAAAAAAGCGCCAAACAGGAGTTCTTTTTCCGGAAGGGCAAAGCGGGTGGTTGGCGAAATGTTTTGCGCCGCGACCAGATTGACCGGATCATTGCCGACCACGGTTCGGTTATGGAACGATTCGGTTATTTGTAAGTTCCCCTCAACGGCAATATCCCACCAGGATGACTTTCTTGAATATACCGAGAAAAGTACGCAAGTTCATAAAATCGGATCTCTTGCGAACGATGCCGCATACCATGGTGAGTTGGCGGTTTCTGCTCCCCAACCAGAGCCGGGAGGTAAGACTGCACCGGCAGGTCTTCTTGCACGCCCGGCCTGGCTTGCCGCGCCCGGCCTGGGCGCTTGTTGTTTTGTACTCTTCTCTGCTTTGGTTCTTCTTCTTTGGCTGGCAACAGATTTTTCGGGTTTTTAGAAAATATGCCCGTTTTACTCAGGAGCATTTTTCCATCCCTTGGGCCCGGCAGTTCGTTGATCTCCTCAATCTTGTCTTCCTGCATGGCGTCCCGCCTCGTTTCTATTATCTGTATGGATTGTTCCGGCAGCCCCAGTCATCCTGGTTTCGTTATGTCTATAACCACGAGCTGCCCCAATGGCACCAAGTCCTGGCTGGCCGACAGGATTCGTCCCAAGCTCGCCTTTTGCTGGCGGATAAAAAAAGGTTTGCCGAGCATATGGCCCAGTCCGGTCTTTCGGTGGTGCCGGTTGCCGCGCTTTTGCCGAAGGGAAAAGCCCTTCCCAAGGGAGAGCTTTTTGCTGAAAAAAATCTTTTCATCAAGAGCCGTTTTGGCAGTGGGGGTAAGAACTGTTTTACTCTGCTTTATGATCCCGCCACTGACAGATACCAACTGAGCGGCAAGGAAAATTTGGCCGGAGAGGGGGCCATCGCCGAATATCTGACCGCAAAGACCGCCCAAGATGATTTTATGGTCCAGTCCTTGTTGATCAATCATCCCGAAATAGAAAAACTCTGCCGTCCGCCGGGCATGGTGACCATCCGACTGATCACCGCCCACGACGGCCTTGAGCCGGTTGCCATCGCTGCGGTGCTGGAGATTCCCCGGGTCGATAGCCGCAATACCTGGCGGTTGCTCGGGATAGATTGCGCAAACGGGCAGCTTCTGGAACCGCCAGATACCTTACGCTTATTTGCACAAGCAAAAGGAAAAGAGGAGAGGGGGGGGCAGCTTGACCTCACCGGCAAAGTTGTCCCGTGCTGGTCAGAGGCTCTGCAGCTTTGCTTGCAGGCCCATGTGGTGCTGGCTGAAATGGTGACCGTTGGTTGGGATGTGGTTATTACCCCGGCTGGGGCAATGCTGCTTGAGGGTAATGTCAACTGGGGCGTAGCCGGGATCCAAAGGTTTTGCGGCGGACCTCTTCTCGACACCGCGCTGGGCAGGGTTTATTCCGAAAATTTGTAAACCCTTTCGGGTAACTTCCGTTGGCAGGTCTTCCCGTGCAAAGGAGCCTAGCACCTCAACTCCAATTAACCGGAAGCGTCCACATCAGCATTGAATTTCTGCTCCGTGGATGAGCGAGCATTAACTGTTCAATTCAAAATTTTATGGAAAAAGAGGTCGGTAAACTTTTCAGCCAGAGATTGAGGCGAATTGCAAGGGTCACATTATGACGCACCATATACCAGTAATTACTATTGCTACAGAAGTCATGTCGGCCGGCCAGCGCCGCTAACTGCTGGGCCAGTTTTTTGGTATCAATCAGCTTTGCCAGCGCAGGATGCAATTCATCAAGGGAAAAGCGGGCTAAATTTCTCGGCCAATTGGCGTCCAGGCAGGTATTAACCCCCATGTTCTTACTCTGCTTCCAGGCAACCAAGTCCGGGACAATTCCGGTCACGGCTCGGCGGTGCAGGTAGCGGCCCATGCCACGATAATAATTTTCCTGGGCTGGAATCCGCATAAATAGTTTGACCAGTCTGACATCAAGGAGGGGCCAGCGGTATTCGATCTTACGGGCACCGGCCATCTGAATACAGTTTTCCATCCTGGTTGGTACAAAAGGTTCCCAACGTTTTTCGATGATCATTTTTTTTAAATCCGTATAACCGTCATCAAAATGGGCCTGATCAATATAGGTTCGGTGCAGATCAAAACGCTCCACAAACTCTTGCTCAACGATCTGGTGCGGCCAGCGCCGATTGATTACGGACAGCCAGGAGGGCTGGGGGTGGATCGTGAAGTTCCTGGTCTGGATCTGCTGCTTTATCCGGTGCCCGAGACGCAAAAAACGCATGAGCGGGTTGCCGGGAAGGATATGGTACAAATCCCCATAGCGGTATTGCCTTAAGAGTTCCAGTGGCACCATGTTGCCATGGTTGGTGGTAACAAACTCATCGCCACCAAAGCCGGAAAGCATGGTGCGAACATTAAGCTTTTCAGCCAAGCGGTAAAAAGGTTCATGGCAGGTAGCGACACCGTATTCTTCGGGATAGCCAAGCACGGCCAGAGAGTGCCTCATGGTGTTGGGCGACTCTGGCTCCCGAGCAGTAAATCCATGGTTGTTGGTGAGAGCCCAAGCCTGACGTACGGCCTCAACATATTCGGGTTCCAGTTCACAATTGGTGATCGCAAAGGTATGAAAAGAATTCAGGACTGGGCCCAGGAAATTAGCACTGAAAGCGGTGATTGTGGATGAGTCCAGACCGCCACTCAATTCCGAGCCAATGGGATAGTCAGATACCAAGCGACATTCGATGGCCTCCTGTAGTTGCTCCCGATAGGCATCCACATATTCGCGGGAATCCTTGAGGTGCAGGGGTGGTTCGCTTGTCAGATGGAAATATTGATGCAGGTGTTCCCTCTCCGGAGTTACGGTGAGACAGTGGCCTGGTGGTAGTTTTTTGATCCCCACATACGGGGTTTGCGCAAAACTCTTGGACAGACGGTGCAGGTATGCCGCCATCCATGGTCCGTCCAGTTCCGTGGTGATTCCTTCCAACCCCACCAAGCCGTTCAGGCTGGTGGCACAGACAAAACGGTTATTATCTAAAAAATAATAAAAGGGCCGAACCCCGAAATGATCCCGACCGCAGAATATTGTTTGTTTTTTTTCATCGTAGAGGACAAAGGCAAAGTCGCCAATCAGATGATCAACACACTCCTCACCCCATTTCAAATAACATGCAAGAATGAGTTCGGAATCACTGAGAGTGGCAATGATTCCCTTACTTATGCCTGTTTTTTGACCAAGCTCCTCCCGGTTGTCAAGCCTGGCCCATGACACCAAGGAAATGGAGTGCTGTTTGTTGTGAAGAGGGGTTGGTTCCAGTGCTGAGAAAGGGGTATTAAAATGAACTCCCTGGACCAACAGAACCCGGTTCTGCTCCAGAAACCCGCATCTGTCCGGTTTGGCAAAGGGAAAGAGACGGTCAATAATCTCCTCCTGGTTTAATCGCTGAGCCCCAACAAAGGCACGACGATTGAAGTGACAGAAAAACATGATCGGCGCAACTCCCCTAGCTGGTATTAGATTTTATCCAACAGTGGAGTGCTGGAAGTACTTTGGCCTTTTTACTATTTTGGTTTGGAGGGGGGGCAAGGAGAGACTTATCGTTGTGATATGGTGGGGGCAGGCAGCAAAACTCCGGCCAGGAGAAGCCCCTGCCCCTCCGAAGAGTTTACCGACATAGAGAGAGGCTGCAAAAGCTGCCATTACAGGGGCAATGGAAGTTGAACACTTAAGCCATCAACTTAGGCCGGTTGTGGGTGAACTCTCTAAACCAACACTAGTTTTGCCTTGGGTGTGCAACGATGAGCTTACCTGGGTGAGATGGGGAGGGGCCCAAGGCAAGCGAATGGGGTGGGCGGCCGATACTTTACGGGTTAGACTTTGCTGGTGGGCAGCCTCATCTTTCATTATCGTATCCATTATGCATCTCCTTCTTAAAAAGGCAAAGTTTATATGGGGTAATTACTTAATCTTATCGATGTATCTTTTGCAAGATACATCGTGAATGCTTCAATAATTTGGATCTTCTACCAAGATAGAGGTCATTTGCTCACCGGCTTTCAGACCAAATAGCTTCACCAGTTGGCATCCGGAATAAAACCCGTCCTCTGCATAGATAATATCCAGAAAGAGCGTCTCTCCCTGTCCGCAGGCCACCCTGATGCCATTGGCCGAGGTGGCTTCTAAGATGGTGCCGGGTGAAAATTCATGGTTTGATTCATGATCTTCACCCTTTGTCACCTGCAAGAGTCGGAGGGGAATTCCCTTTAACAAAAGTGATGCCCCAAGATAGCGCGGATTGCAAGCCTTGACCAGAGCTTTGATCTCGGCTGCGGATTTGGCCCAGTCAACGGCTAGGTCTTTATCCGTTGGCCGGGCCTGGTATTGTGCCTCGGCCGCAGATTGTTCGACAAGGGGCAGCTTATGGCCGTGAATGACCAGTCGTTGGATAAACTCAATCAGAACTCTGGGCAGAACAGCACCCAGGCGTTGGAGGTGCAGACCGTAGGTGTCATCCGGGCCAATGGGCACCGCTTCTAAGTGGGCCACCCCACCGGTATCCAATTTCGGGGCCAGGCGATGAATGGTTATGGCGCCGGAAGGTTGCCGGTCTTTTATTTGCCAAAAGACCGGGTCCGGTCCCCGGTAACGGGGCAGGGCGCCGCCGTGCAGGTTAAAAAAACCAAACGATGGCAGATCCAGCAGGGAGGCGGGAATTTTTTCGGGAAACCCCATGGTGCAGACCACATCGGCTTTGATTTGCTGTAGCCAGGGGCCGAGTTGGTCTGCCAGACCTGACGCCGGTAAGCGGATGAAGGGGATTCCGGCCTTTTTTGCCGTCTGTTCCAGGCTGATATTCACTTCCGGCATGTTCTCCGGCACGCCCAGGCCCACCAGCAGATTCTGGCTGTAAAGGGCTTCTAGGGTTGGCTGCAACACCGTGCCATGACATAACACCGCAATCCTCATCTAAATAATCCCTCATAGTTAGGCGCTCGCCATACCGGGGTGTTGCGATAGAAGACCTTTTGTTGCGGGATCAATATTTCGGCTTGCCGACCGTGTTCCTCGGCTTGATCGTTTTGACGCTGGGCTGGCAACAGCTCGGCCAGTTTTTGGTGGGCTTTGAGATGATCGGGGTTCATCTTGATGGTTTGTTGCAAATAGAAAACCGCCTCAATGCGGTGTCCTTTGCATTCAAGGGTCAAGGCTAAGTTAAAACAGGCCTCGGCAAAATCAGGTTTGATGGCCAGGGCCTGCTTGTAGTGTTGGGTGGCCGCATCGTACATGAACAGATCCTGGAGCAGATTGCCTAGGTTGTTGTAGGGGTCGTGATACTCGGGGTTGATGTCCATGGCGCGCAGGAAATAACTTTTAGCGTTTTCATGCTGCCTGAGTGCGTGGGCAGTTACTCCGGCATTGTTGTAATAATTAGCCTCGGCGGGCTTCAGGGTAATAGCCTGTTGGAGGTATTGCAGGCTTTGCTTAAATTCCTTGCGGCGGTAGCAGACAATGCCGAGCAAATTATAAGCTTCGGCGTGTCGGGGATCGCCCTTGATGCAGTCCTGCAACATCCGTTTGGCCTGGGGCAGGAGCCCTAGTTTATAGTTTTCAATACCGCCAAGAAAATCAGTTCGGGAACGATCCATGATGCCATTTCCTCTCTGCGCCTGTTCGTTTATGCTTGTTGCCCATGGCAGAGGTAGCAAAAAGGGGCCGTTAACGACGCCCCTTTTTGCTGTTTCCCAAGCTCTGTTTACCGCGTTGGTTAGGAACGTGACGGATACATCCCTTGGGTACAAATGCAGTAATTCAAGGTCAACGAGGGTTGATCCACCGGAAAGCCCTGGCCGTTGCCGGTGATGCCGGTGGTCAGATTGGCAGCATTAAAAGAGGCGGCCATGGTCACCTCCACCGCATCGGAGGCCATGGTGGTGTCATGGCTATCGGCATAATTTGTGACCACGGTTGCGTCTGCCTCATCCCGGCCTTTAGCCCAATAATTACCCGTAGGTTTATTTTTAGTAGCCTGTGTTGTGCTAGCCTTGATGCTAGCCGTAGAACTACCGATGGTCACCGTCTGGTCAGCCTGATTTTCATGAACCGAATGGGTGTGTGCCGGTAAATTATTATCATTCAGCGTCATGATATCAGAGCCAAAGGTTTGACCAAGGCTACGATTGTAGCCGCCGGGGCTTTGTCCCTGGCTCACGGCAACGCGCCCCTTCAGGTTAGGTAGGCCGAAGGTTGTCCGACCATCGCCACCATAAATATTGGAGAGCAAAGAAAAAAGAGCTGTATTTTGACTAACATCCATTATTTGTCCAGAACATGTTGCATAATTTTTTGGTGCAAAATTAAAAGCAACGATAGAGATTGTTCCTAAGTAGCCATCCATTGAAATTCTCCTTTTCGGTAATGAGTTTGTATTTGCCCGGATTCCACATTATGAGATGGCATCCGGCTTCAGTTACCTGCGTTAGCACAACCGTTGGTGATTTTCTTGCAATTCAAACGCTGATCTTGTAGTTGTTTCACAACTATTCACTCCCGGTCATCTCGTGATGACTGGAAAAAAAGTGCTTATAAGGAGTTCCGGATGGCAACATTCAGCAAAGCAATTTTTGAATCTTTAGTGAACCAGGTCTTTACGCTTTACACCGGCGACAATCGCACTATCACTCTACTGTTGGAGAGCATCACTTCCAGTCACATCTCAGACTTGTTCGAGAGCTTTACCTTGAATTTCGAACCGCCTGCAAACGAGGCGCCTTTGCCGGACGGTTCTTATCTGATGGAAAACGAAAATTTAGGCCAAGCTGTTATCTTCATCTCTGCCACCCATGCTGGTGTGCCTGACCCGCAGAGGTATTATTACGAAAGTGTCTTTAATGTTCTTGTTGAAGAACCTTCTCTGTCCTCACCGTTGGATGGGAGCAAAGGTTAGGGACTACAGGTCAATGTAGCTTTCAAAAGAATTAATCCTAACATCTGTGTCTTGTCAAGGGCAATAAGCGCATTGTTTGGTCAGGAAGCGGGAACTTCCACGGGAAGCCTCCGGGTAAGGCGGTTTTTAACCACTTCCTCAATGCGGACTAGATAATCAGGATCTTGGGCCCGAGGTAGAAGCAACGGCAGCTTGATCTCTTGCTGGGTACATTGTTGCAAGCTTTGAAAGGCAAGCGGAATCTCGTATCCAAACCTGCGCCGAAAAGCGCTGTGGAGGGCGAGTTCTTGCCCCCAGTAATAGACCTCCTTGGCATTGACATGTTGTTGCATGCATCGTACCTCTGGCAGGGCATTAGCTTCGGCCAGATCCCGCCAGATGTCGGCGAATAAAAAATCCACTGCTTGCCGTGGCTGCCAGTCAAGGGCATCCGCCTCGACCACCCGGAGTTTTTTCCGCACCTCGGGGGGCACCTGTTCTAGAAGCTTGGCGAAGTCAAACAGGGCGATGACCTCAGGGTCTCGTTCAATCACTGTGATTTGGTTTACGGCCGGATTCAGGGCCATGTTCAGGGCGATCCAACCCATCCCAAGGCCCATGACGACGGTGTGTCCCCGAGCGAACCGGCATCCTAGTTCCTGGCTTTCGATCTCATGGGGTGTCAGTGACATCCAGGTATCCCAAGCCTTGGGCTGTTGCGGGTTGCGGCGCAGCAATACCGGCATATTGTTGATAAACCATTGGCGGGTGTAATAGCCGTGGTCGATGCCGGTGGTCATATGGGAGAGACGCCACTGTCCCCATTCTCCGTCCGGATATTGCGGCAGAAAAAACGGGGTTTGAAATAGAGGGATCCCCAAAATCTTGGCCATTTCCTGTGGTTCCATATTCTTTCCTCTTGCCGGTCCACTGACCAGCGGTTGCATTTTTTCGATATGTTAATATAGTTCTGTTAAATATTATCGGGGAAAACAAATTTAAAAGGGGCTGTGAGAAAAAACTGCCCCTTAACTTTATCTCCGAATGGGAACCAGGGCAAACAGATCGAGAAATTGGATCATGGTAAATGATGTACACTCAGACTTGTTTGCTGGCCTGGGCCCAAGAGGTATTATCGCCACCATGGTGATTTTATTCCTTCTTGGTTGGGCTCGCTTAGTGATTCTGCTTCTGCCGTTCCGCTGGCTGGCTGTATTTCTGGGTATTAGCCGTCGCAATGTCCAGTTCACCCCTCTGGTTGTGCAATGTCAGCGCCAACAGGCCCGGAAGTTGGGGGTGCTGATCCGCCGGGTGGCGGAATGGACCCCATGGCAGTCGAAATGTCTGGTCCAGGCCGTGGTGGCAACCTTATTCTTGCGGTTGCTGCGGATTCCCTATGTCCTTCACCTGGGGGTGGCCAAGGATGACCGCAAGGGGTTGCGAGCCCATGCCTGGATTAAGGCCGGTTCTTGTGCAGTGACCGGCGGGGAAGGGGTCCCGGAGTTTACCGTGGTCTCGACCTTTCTGTCGCCACTTCTTATCGAACTCGACCTCACCCTTGCAGGCGATTGATGATTGACCAGCGTATGCAACTCCTGCGTGCATCATTTGCCTCCTTCTTCCGCTTTGCCCCGCGTAGGCTGAGTATTAACTTCCTGCTTATGCTCTTGCAGAGTCTGACCTCCGGGATCGGGTTGCTCTTCATCCTTCCCCTCTTGCAGTTGGTAGGGCTCGGCGCCGATGGCGCTTCACCCTCAGGCCCGGCCCGGTTTCTCGGCCAACTGCTGACCACCTTGCATATCCCCATCACCATTCCTGCCCTTCTCGTTTTCTACGTGGTGATTGTCTCGGTGATCGCGGTGATCCGCTTTTTTCAATCCGTGTTGAGCACGGAAATTCAGCAGGGCTATACTGTTTCTTTGCGGCACCGATTGCTCCTGGGCATCCTCCATAGTCGCTGGCAGTTTATCCTCCAGCGGCGAACCGCTCAGTTCATCCACACCCTCACTGGCCAGGTGCAGAGTATGGGTTTTATTGCTCAGCAAACCCTACAACTGATCAACCAATTGTTCCTACTCAGCATGTACACGGTGCTGGCCTTTATCCTCTCCTGGTCCATGACCCTGGTGGCCATTGCTTTTGCCTTATCTTTTCTAGCGCTGCTGCGGCCTCTACACCAGTGGCTGCTCCGTTCGGGTCGCAGTCAGTTAGGTGGCTACAAAGAAATATTCCAGATGATCTCGGAGCAGCTCGCCTGTCTTAAGATGATTAAGAGCCACGCCAGCGAGGATCTGTATGCCGACAAGATGCTCACCGTAAGCCGGGATTTGGAGCAGCAGCAACTGACCATGACCAGGATTACCTCTCTCACCCAGCTGGTTTACATGATCGGGTCGGTATTGATTTTTAGCCTTCTTTTTTACCTGGCTGTGGCACGTTTAAAGATGGAACTTGCCCCCTTGGTTCTGTTGCTCTTTGTTTTTGCCCGACTCCTTCCCCAGGTGGCTTCGGCCCAGCGGACATATCAGCAAATCCTCCATAAGCTGCCGGCCTTCAACGACGTGGAGGATTTGCTCTCTGCCTGCCACGGGGCCAGGGAAGAAGGTCGGTCCGACCTGGAGATTCCCTTTACCAGCGAGATTCGCCTGGAAAACATCTCTTACTGGTACCAGGCGGGAAGGCCGGTTATCGAAAAGTTGTATGGGGTAATCGGTCATAACCAGATTGTGGCCATTGAAGGCCCCAGTGGGGCGGGTAAAACCACCCTGGCAGATCTGATCGCCGGGTTGTTGGTGCCGGGGGAGGGGAGTATCTATTGTGATGGGGTGGAGCTGACCCCGTCACAGCTTTCCACTTGGCGGGCCGGGATTGCCTATGTGACCCAGGAGGTCTTTCTCTTTCACGACACCGTTCGCAACAACCTGTCGTGGATTCGGCCCGGAGTTACGGAGGAGGAAATGTGGCAGGCTCTGGAGAACGCGGCGGCACGGGACTTTGTCGAAAACCTGCCCAAGAAACTTGATAGCATGATTGGTGACCGGGGGATCAGGCTTTCCGGTGGGGAACGGCAGCGGTTGGTGCTCGCCCGAGCCTTGCTGATCCAGCCGAAACTCCTCATTCTTGACGAGGCGACCAGTGCTTTGGACAAGGAAAATGAGGCCCGGATTCAGGAAGCCCTGCTTCGTCTCAAAGGGAAGTTGACCGTCATCGTTATCTCCCACGGTCGGGCCTTCTCCTCGGTTGCCCATCACAGGATCATCCTCGCGTCGCCCCTGGTTAACAACCCAACAGAAAAAAAAATGGCGCAGGCCGAAGAATCGATATAGTTTTTACCCGACTTTTGCTAGGCAATTCCCCCCCCATCACCTAAACTTTTGCAGGAATTGCTATGGTGGGCAAGATAATGACGAATAGTGACAGCAACGGCCCTTGCTGTCAAAGCGCGTTGCCGTTGTCTGCAAACCTCGGTAAGGTAGAGGGAATTTTACCGCGCAGTTGTTGTAAAGGTCTGAAGCGGCAGACCGTTAGCGGCTGTACGAGAATATCCCCATGTGTGCAGACGGAATCGTAAAGGATCAAAAAATAATTATTTCAGGAGTATGAGGAATGGGCACAGAAATAACCATGGACAGTATCATCAGTCAGATTGAAGAAATAGTGGCCAGTGAGATCGACGGTGAGACGGTCATGATGAGTATTGAAAACGGCGAATACTATGGTTTGGATCTGGTCGGCAGCGAGATCTGGAAACACCTTGGCTCCCCGTTTAAGGTCGCGGATCTCATCGACGCCTTGCTGGCTAAATATGATATTGATCGGGAAACCTGCAAAAAGGATGTCTTGGTGTTTTTAAATGAGTTAAGCGGTAACAAAATCATTCAGGTGAAGAACTAACCCCTGCTTTCTCAAAGTAAAAGGCAGTGTTTTGCAGCTTAGGAATCCGCTTGCCCAAGGAAAATCTGTTATGTTTTTTCTCCACTGCCTTTTTTAGATTAATCCTGATAATTAACAGTCTTTGGAAAGAGGGGTTTTCCTTTAGTGAATTCAAGGTAACTTAAATCACCAATTTGGTGGGCCGTTGCCAGCCAGTGCATAAAATAAATACAATATTTTATTTGTTCCTTTTTGATCTTTTTTGCAGGTCTGAATTTTTTCCACAGGTAATCCTCAATCTCTTTCCGATTTGGCTCAACCTGCCACTTGTGGGAGGGACCCAATTTAATCT
>JAQYVW010000093.1 GCA_030145325.1 Desulfurivibrionaceae bacterium | reverse complement strand
AAAACTTCATATTGTGATTTTTTTCGTTGCGTTTCTTGCGTCACGAAGGCATCTGTAAAAACATCTTCATTCAGGTACCAATGGGGATCATTATAGCGGCTGCACAGGTTATCAGAGATAACAGAACGGATGGCAACCTCGATACGTTCAAGGGCATCCATAACATGGAGCCGCAACTTCCTGTCAAAGATGTAGAGATCAAGGATGTCTGAAAAGGTGGCGCCTTCCCTGAAGGCATCCTTTCCCTGGTGGTAGGGCAAGAAATAAGCAGAGAGTCGGTAATAGCCAATAGTAAGCAGGTAGCGTTTAGCCCTTTCTTCATCAAGAAAGGTCAGCCCCCGCTCCTTCAGGAGAGCAATCTGTTGTTCAGGGGTATAGGCAGGTTTATTAAATTGCATAAAGGGAAAAAGCAAAAAAAACCTGCTTCCCCTCTTACGATATTACCCATACGAAATGGGGGGAAACAGGTATTATTCAAATATATTATTATAGGTAAGCCGAAAAGGTGGGTTGCGTCAATATATTTATCGAATAAATATATTTCTTGTCAAAGTAGTCAATGGCCTTGTTGAGTGTAGACAAACTTTAGACATTTTTAGCCGTACTTTAGCTATAATTTAGCCATTTCTTGACGGGCAAGCCAGGGTCGGGACTTGTAAAAACCATATGATATCAGGACTATACCCGACCGTGCACGGTATAGCTAAACCTGGGTCAAAAAAATAAATTTAGACATTCTCAGCTTAAAAATATGCCAGATTTAGTGAACGTAACCTACGCCCAAACCGGCCGCTCCATTTCCACCAATGGAATGGGAATGCGCGAGATGCAGGCCCGTGCCTTTGAGGCGAGGAATGCTCAGTATCTGTTGCTGAAAGCCCCGCCAGCTTCGGGGAAATCCCGCGCCTTGATGTTTTTGGGATTGGATAAGCTTTTCAATCAGGGGCTGAAAAAGGTTATTGTCGCGGTGCCGGAGCGCTCCATCGGCAGTTCTTTTGACCGAACCGATCTCACCACCTACGGCTTCTTTGCCGATTGGGATTTTAATCCTGACTATAACCTTTGTACGCCGGGCGGCGAATCCAGCAAGGTGACCGCGTTTCAGAACTTTCTTAATGATCCCGCTGCGACTATTTTGATCTGCACCCATTCCACCTTGCGTTTCGCCTTCGATGCTGTTGATGAATCGGTGTTTGATAATGTCCTGCTGGCGATTGATGAATTTCATCATGTTTCCGCCGATGTTGAGAATCGTTTGGGAGAGGTGTTGCGGGCCATCATGAAGAACACCACCGCACATATTATCGCCATGACCGGTTCGTATTTCCGGGGTGACAGCGTGCCGGTGCTACAGCCCGAGGATGAGGTAGTATTTTCCAAGGTCACCTACAACTATTACGAGCAGTTGAACGGCTATACCCATCTGAAAACCTTGGGGATCGGATACCATTTTTACCAAGGCCGCTATTTAAGCGCCATTGGCGAGGTGCTGGATACCGACAAGAAGACCATCCTGCATATCCCCAACGTTAATGCCGGTGAATCGACCAAGGATAAGCTCAAGGAGGTGGATACCATCCTTGATACTGTCGGAGAGGTCATGCACCAGGATACGGAAACCGGGGTGATTCATGTGAAGCGGCACGGCGATGGCAAGATGCTCAAGGTCGCCGATCTGGTCAACGATAATCCCAAAGACCGTGATAAGATAGTCGGCTATTTGCGCCAAATGAAGAATGTTGATGATATGGATCTGATCATCGCCTTGGGGATGGCGAAAGAGGGATTTGACTGGCCGTTTTGTGAACATGCCTTAACTGTGGGGTATCGTGGGTCTTTGACTGAGATCATACAGATTATTGGCCGGGCGACCCGTGACAGCAGCAATAAAACCCATGCCCAGTTTACCAACCTGATTGCCCAGCCGGACGCAGCTGATGATCAGGTAAAGCTTTCCGTCAACAATATGCTCAAGGCGATTACCGCCTCGCTGTTGATGGAGCAGGTGCTGGCCCCGAATTTCAAATTCAAGACCCGGCGTTTTGATGATGAAGAACATGAGGAAGGGACCATCAAAATCCGTGGTTTCAAGGAGCCCAGTTCCTTACGGGTAAAGGCGATTGTGGAATCCGATCTCAATGATCTCAAGGCAGCCATCTTGCAGGACAACAAGTTGCTTCAAGCCTTGCCGGGGGAATTTATCGAGCCGGAAGTAATTAACAAGGTGCTGATCCCCAAGGTTATACGGACCAAGTATCCTGAACTCAGCAATGAAGAGGTCGAGGAGATTCGCCAGTATGTGCTGGCTGATTCGGCCATCAAGAGCGGTGAGATCAAGCAGGTGGGGGACAAAAGCTTTGTGAGAATGGCAGGGAAATTCGTCAATATCGAGGATCTACATATTGATCTGATTGACCGGGTTAATCCCTTTCAGAAGGCTTTTGAGGTACTCTCCAAATCCGTGACCGCAAGGCTGCTGAAGGTGATCCAGGAGACTATTGACGCTGGCCGCATTGAAATGACCGACGAAGAGGCGGTTATTCTGTACCGGGACAAGATTGGGCCATTTGTTAAGTCCCATGGTAGCGAGCCAAGTATCAATGCAACCGACCCTCTTGAGAGACGAATGGCGGAAGCCCTGGTTTATCTCAGAAACAAAAAGCGGCAGCGGGCAAGCGGTAACAGTTGATGATTGATTTTGAAAAAGAGTTGGAAGTAATCCTCGCTGGAGATCCCTTAGGGTTGCTGGATATTAAGCCCAAGCCATCTTCGTTGATGAGTGCCGATGAGCGGTTGGCGTCCTCATTTGAGGAAATCAATGCCTTTGTTCGGGAGCAGAACCGTGAACCTGCCGAAAGCCGGGATATTCAGGAAAGAAGGCTTTTCAGCCGTCTGAAGGGATTGCGTGAGCATCCAGAGAATGCTGCTGCCCTGGCAGAGTATGATGTCTTTGATCTGCTGGGTGACATGACGGTCTCCGAACCCAAAGAGATTTATTCCATTGAGGATGTGCTGGAGGATGATGTATTTGGCCTGCTGGGGGATGACGGTGCCGGAGTGGCTGACCCCACCGACATTTTTAGACTGAAAAATGTCCCGAAGTCCATCGAAATGCCGGATTACATAGCCAAGCGGAAGGCTTGCGAAGAGTTTGAGCGATTCGAACCGTTGTTTAAGCAGGTTCATGCCGGACTTGTGTCTAAGGGTAAAGTGACGAGGCCATTCAAGAGTGAACGGCAGATAGCGCCGGGAGCATTCTTCATCTTGCAGGGGATGCTGGTTTATGTGGCTAACGTGGGCGAATGGGAAAAGCGTGATTACGGTAATGTGAATGCAAGGCTGTATTGTGTCTTTGAAAATGGTACTGAATCAAATATGTTTTTGCGCTCTCTCGCTGCCGCGCTCTGGAAAGATGAAAACAGTCGCGAAGTAATAGATGCCGTGCAGGGGGAATTGTTTAGTGACTCTGGGCAGGTTGGCGCGGAAGATGAGGCAACTGGCTATATTTATGTTTTACGTTCACTGAGTGAGGACCGGCAGATCAGGGAAATTGACAATCTCTATAAAATTGGATTTTCCAGTCAACCTGTTGAGCAACGTATTCAAAATGCAGCCCAAGAACCAACCTATCTAATGGCCGCAGTGGCGGTGGTCGAAGAGTTCAAAACATACAATTTGAACCCTCAAAAATTAGAACAACTATTGCATACTTTTTTTGCAGAATCCTGCTTGAATCTTGATGTCTTTGACGGTAAAGGGAAGCGCCATACTCCGAGGGAATGGTTCATCGCGCCGTTGCATGTCATTGAGGTCGCTGTCGAGTTGTTGATTAATGGGGAGATTGTCAATTATCGGTATGCCCCCCAGAAGCAAGAGATTGTTGTGAAGTAACGCTAGAATAAGGATTAAAAATACAAACCAATATGAGTGCAAAGAAAAAAATCAAAAGAACGGTGGCCATTGCCACCTTGGGCTGCAAGGTCAATCAGTATGAATCCGCCTCCTTCCAGAGTGGGTTTGAGGATCTGGGCTTGGAACTTGTGCCGGTGAAAGAAGACGCCGATGTCTGTGTGATTAATACCTGTGCGGTTACCGGCAAGGCGGGGGCGCAGTCGCGGCGGTTGATCAGGAAGGTGCTGCGCGAGCATCCCAAGGCGCGGGTGGTGGTCACCGGTTGTTTTGCCCAGATCGCTTCTCAGGAGATCGTCGAGCTTGCCGACCGACCTATCTGTATCGTTGGCAACGGTTATAAACATCTGCTGGTGGATATTGCTGTGGCCGAGCAGCATTGTGATCTTGAGATGTACATGGGGGATATCGGCGCTCGGAAAGAGATCTGCGATTTGCCGGTGCGCCGTTTTGCGGAGCGCACCCGTGCCTATCTTCGGGTGCAGGACGGCTGTAATCGCTTTTGTTCCTATTGTATTGTTCCCTATTCACGGGGGCGGTGCCGTAGCCAGAGCCCGGACAAGGTGTTGGAACAGGTTGGAGTTTTCGCGGCAGAGGGGTATAAAGAACTGGTGGTCACCGGCATCCATACCGGCGCCTATGGGCATGATCTGGAGCCGAGGATGGAATTACTTGATCTGGTTAAGAGTATGGTCAATGGTTACCCCGATCTGCGTTATCGTTTAAGTTCCCTTGAGCCCACTGAAATTTCCGATGAATTACTTGATTTCATGGCCGCCTCCGATTCCTTGATGCCCCATTTTCATATTCCCTTGCAGAGTGGCGATGATGAGGTCTTGAAGCGGATGAATCGGCGTTATAGCGGCGCTGATTTTGCCGAGATTGTTAATCGTTGTGCGGCCAAACTCCCTGGCTCCGCCTTTGGGATCGATGTCCTGGTGGGTTTCCCAGGTGAATCCGAGGCGGCCTTTCAAAATACTTTCAACCTGCTGGCTTCACTGCCCATCACTTATCTGCATGTTTTCCCTTACTCGCCGCGACCTGGCACGGTGGCCGCCTCAATGGCTGATCAGATCCCTGGCCCGGTGAAGGAAGAAAGGGTTGCGATCCTCAAGCAATTGGATCATAAAAAACGGGTGGAGTTTTACGCGCAGCAGGCGGGGTCGGTGCATCGGGTCTTGGCCGAGAGCGCTAAAAATAAACATCGGCGGATGCGTGGTTTTAGTGAAAATTATGTGCCCATCCTCTTCAAGGCCTCGGCTGAAATCGCTAACCAGGTGGTTTCGGTGCGGATTGATCGGGTGGAGGATGAGAATGTTTTCGGAACCATGCTGGAAGGGGATGGTGATTAAAGATAAGCTATTGGTATTTAGCAATTAGCAATTAGCTTTTTCTAACAGCTAACAGCTAACAGCTAACAGCTAACAGCTAACAGCTAACAGCTAACAGCTAACAGCTAACAGTCCCTTATAGGCATAAATAATAGGGTAAGAAGAAGAGCCATGTTTGGAGAAATAATCGCCATCGGTGACGAGTTGACCTCGGGCCGAATTTTGAATACCACCAGCCATTTCGCTGCCAGCCATCTTTTTGCTGCTGGGCACGAGGTGGTGGCGATGATCACCATCGGTGATAATGCCACCCTCATTTCCGAGACCCTTCGTCGAGCCCTGGAGCAGGTCGATTTCCTCATCGTCACCGGCGGTCTGGGAGCCACCAGTGATGACCTGACCAACGAGGCAGTGGCCGAGGCCCTTGATCGGCCCACCATCTTTCATCCTGAAATCCTGCAGCGGATCAAGACCCATTGCCGTGATTGGGCGGCCCAGTTTGGGGCCGGAATGGAGAAGCTTGCTTGGTTGCCCGAGGGTGCCCATGAACTGAAAAGCGATGCCAATATGGCTGGGTACTTTCTGGTTCAGGACGGGAAACCGATCTTCTTTCTGCCCGGTGTTCCCCATGAAATGGAGGAGTTGTTGCTGGAGGCGGTGATCACCCGGCTGGCGGTTTGGGAAGGTTCGGAGCCGCGTACAGTCCGCCAGAAGGTTTTTAAGGTGGTGGGGTTGCCGGAGGCCGCCATCAATGGTCATTTGCGCCATCTGGAGGGGAAAAGCGGCAAGGTTGCCATTGGTTATTATCCGGTGCCGCCGGAGGTGCATGTGTCCCTCACCGTCACCGGTGGATCGGTGGCCGAAGCGGATCAGCTTTTTTATGAATTTGACCAGGAGATTGCCGCCGCCCTTATTCCTTACCATTATGGTGATGACGGCGACCTGTTGGAAGAGGCGGTGGGCAGGTTATTGCGTGGGCAGAAAATGACCCTGGCCCTGGCCGAATCTTGCACCGGCGGCATGATTGCCCATAAAATAACGGCGGTGGTGGGTAGTTCCGACTATTTTGTCGGCGGCGTGGTTGCCTATAGCAATAGCTTAAAAGAACGGTTGCTGGGGGTGGAGAGAGGAACCCTTGTTAGACATGGGGCCGTTAGTGAGGAAACAGCTCGAGCCATGGCCGAGGGGGTAAGAACGGCCACTGGTGCAGATCTGGCGGTGTCGGTTACCGGTATTGCCGGGCCGGGTGGTGGCAGTGATGAAAAACCGGTGGGCACGGTGTGGTTTGCTTTGGCAACCCCGGACGGCACCCAGGCCTTTGGTCTTCTTTTTGGCGGGGTGCGCTGGCAGGTGCAGGCCAAGGCCTGTAGTTTTGGCCTTGATCTGGTTCGGCGCTCTCTGCTGAAGGTTTCTTTGTTGCCGTAAGAGATAGTTACGTCAGATCCTTTGCTGAAAAATCCCCAAGCCCTGTCTCTGTGCGACTACCAATAAATTCTGCTAGTAATGGATAAAAAATTGCCCCCCTCTGCATTTACTTCCCTTGGTCTCACCGCTTCTCTTCTCCGTGCTATCACCGAAAAGGGCTATACTTCTCCAACCCCCATCCAACTTAAGGCAATTCCGGTGGTGCTGGCTGGAAAAGATATCATGGCCGCAGCCCAAACCGGCACTGGCAAAACCGCCGCATTTACCTTGCCTCTTTTGCAACGTCTTGGCGGTGGCGCGAAAGTGAAAGGGAATCACATTCGCGCCCTGATTCTTACTCCCACCCGTGAACTAGCGGTGCAGGTTGGCGCCAGTGTAGCCGATTACGGCGCCCATCTTTCCTTGAAGTCAGGGGTTGTTTACGGGGGGGTGAAGATCAATCCACAGATGATGAAGTTACGTGGCGGCATCGATGTGCTGGTGGCGACACCAGGGCGGTTACTCGACCTGTACGGCAGAAACGCGGTGCAATTCGCGCAGGTTGAGACCCTGATCCTTGACGAGGCGGATCGGATGCTGGATCTTGGCTTCAGCATTGACATCGACAAAATCCTCGCCCTGCTGCCTAAAAAACGTCAGAATCTCCTCTTTTCCGCCACCTTCTCCGACGATATACGCAAACTCACCAGCAAATTCCTCAAGAACCCGGTGCAGATCGAGGCAAGTCCTCGCAACTCGGCGGCTCAAAATGTAAAGCAGTATATCTATGAGGTGGACAAGGGTAAAAAAAGCAAACTCTTCAGTCACCTCTTGCGTAACCGGGGCTGGGGGCAGGTGCTGGTTTTTGTCCGCACTAAAAACGGCGCTGATCGTCTGATCGGGGAACTGCAACGCGACAAGATTTCGGCGGTGGCAATCCACGGCGACAAAAGCCAAAATCAACGCACCCGGGCCTTGGAGGATTTCAAGGCTTACAAAGTGCAAGTGCTAGTGGCCACCGACATCGCCGCCCGCGGCCTCGACATCCACGAACTGCCGCAGGTGGTCAACTTCGACCTGCCCAAGGTCGCCGAGGACTATATCCACCGCATCGGTCGCACCGGTCGTGCCAATGCGCAAGGAGAGGGGATATCAATGGTCAGCGCCGATGAGGTGCCGTTGCTCTCCGGTATCGAAACTCTGCTCCGGAAGCTTCTGCCCCGGGAAATCGAGACCGGTTTTGTCCCGCGCCATGCGGTTCCATTGACCAAGCTCTTGCCGGCGAAGGTTAAGAAACCGAAAAAAAAAAAGCAGAAGCCGCAAGGTTTACAAATGACCGGGGAGCAAAAATGCGGTGGTAAGCCACCGCGCCGGGGCGATAAAGTTGGGGTGGCGGAGAATAGACCACAAACGCCAAAAAAATGTGGCAATCAGCATCGCAAACGGGGTACGGCGGTGACCAGGAAGCGTTCAGCCCCGAAATCCAATCGTGGTGACAGGAACAACTGACGCTAGGCTCGCAAGAACGTTCCAGCCGGGCGCTGGTTAAGACCCTTCGTTGCAAGAAAGATATGAGCTGAGAAAAAACCAAAAAACAATGGAACTGCTTCAATGCATAGGTGGAACCTGCAACGGCGAGGGTGTTAAGCGCAGCATAGTCAACTGTAGGCATGATCGTTGCTCGGGGCATGCATCGGGGTGGCGCTATAATGCTGGTTCAGAACGGAGCAAAATCAAAGAAAGATGTTTGTAATATATTGTTTTGTTGGAGGAAAATAAGGGTGTGGGCGTGGCTGCGGAGCCATCGGACTACTTTTTGTCTTGACAATTTCGGCTCAGGGGGTAAATGAGATATCAATAGAATGAATACTCATTCATAAGGGTTGAGACCTCGCTTTTAGCGCGGATATTGATCAATCTTACGGCTGTGACGATCACTTGATTTATCTCATACCAGTAACTTTTTTTGAAGTGGACAAATTTTTATAAAGTAGTAATTGAGCTTAAAAATTTAAGGCAAAGGTTTTTGTTCCCTCGTTGTGACTCGTGACAATCATGACCAGCGGTTTCAGGTTAGAGGGGAGGGCTGATCCTTGGTTGGTCACGAAAAAATTGCAAATTGGGCGCGGTTTTGGTGGTGTAAAGGGGGGGAATGAATATTGGCCTTTACCCTTACCCATCGCTGAAAATAGCGCTTACTTATCTTTAAATTGGTTCATCATCGGGGAGATTATTATGAAAAAAGTTTTACTTGCACTGGCAGCATCAACGCTTTTGGTGGCTCCGGCCTTTGCTTCTGATCACGGCCATGGTTCTGCGGAAGGTCACGGTAAGCACGCTGCGGTTTCTGATCATGTTATTGCTGAGCAACGCGAGGCTCTTGCTAAAAATACCGAAGGTAAAGGGTTCGGTCCACAAACACCGCGTGATATCGATTCGGCCGCTGGCCACAACGCGCGTATTTTTGGCCGCGCGCCCGCTTCTTCAGAAATGAATCTTTGCAACATCCATTTCCATGAAAGCGCCGAACATAAAGGCAAAGACTTCTCCCTTTATGCCGGTAACGGAAACGGTGAAGGTTATGGTAGCGGTTACAAGTATTCCGGTACTCTCAGCCACTCTGAACTTGCCCCAGTTGCCCATAACGCTTGCCCAAGCGCCCATGGTGATTTGGAGCCTGGCGATACCATTGAGGTTCATTACGTTTACAGCACTGCGCAAGTTACCCCTGGGCCGACCCTTGGTTCTTGCCTGAGCGAGTCCATTAATAACCCGCAACTGCGCGTTGAAACTCAAGTCTACGTACTTGTGAACGATAAGAATGCTCTGGATTTCGGCAAGCTGTCCCAGTATGGAAAAGTTGGTGGCCTGTACCAGGCTACAGGTATTCCGAAGAACACAGGTACTCCGATCCAATTTGAGGGCTCCACCACCGGTCCCGGCTACAACGAAAAAGGCTCACCTTTTCAGGTTACCTGGTCGGTTCGGCCCCACGTTGCCAAAGTTAATATCGACACGGTTGGAGAGTGGTGTAAAGGCAATGACTTCAAAGAAGATCATGCCCATGGGGTAAGAAACATCGTGAAGAATCAGGATCTTCTTTCTACCATCGAGTAAATAGATATTC
>JAQYVW010000168.1 GCA_030145325.1 Desulfurivibrionaceae bacterium | reverse complement strand
TGACCATTAATGAGGGGGCTGACCCTGATGTCTGCACCGACCTGATTGGGGCTTTGCGGCAAATGGTGCCGATGGATATTCCTTTCCGACACCAGGAAGGAAACTCCCCGGCTCATTTGCTGGCTTCTCTGGTTGGCAGTTCGGTGACTATTTTTGTGGAGAACGGCAAACTTGCGCTGGGTACCTGGCAAAAGATTTTCTTTTGTGAGTTTGATGGACCCCGTTCGAGAAAGGTCAGTTGGCGGCTGACATCCTGATCGCTATATAACAAGCCCGGAGCGAAGCATTTCCAGTTCTCGTTGGCGGACATATTTGAGTAGGAGTTCTTCTTCGTTCTGGCTGTAGTCAAAGGTAATGCCGTAGCATGAGGAGTGCCGCGCTTCGTTGCGAAGGGCGCGTACCACCAAGCCTTTTTTGATGGTGATGGTAGTTTCGCCGGTGTTGATGGTGGCTGGCAGATATATGTTGATGTTGCTGATGGCATCGCCCTCGCCGGAGAGGGGGAGGTGGTTTTTGGTGCATGCCTGCATGCCGCCAGCGCTGAGGTCGATAACTTCCAGGTTGGAGAAGGTGTTGTTCTGGTATGTGAACGAGACGACGCTGTCACGCGGTGTCTCCACCCGGAAATGGCCGCGCCGCTGGAGTCTGGATATTTTGTTTGGTGGGGAGGTGTAGAGAAGGTCGTCCTTGACTCCCAGAACCTTGACGGTAAAATGGTTCCATAGTTTGGCCCCGTCTTTAAAAATGACGCGGATCATGCTTTCGGTAGCGGGCCAGTCTACAGGCTTGTCTATCTGTAAATGGCGCTCGTTATGTTCAACCAGGATGGTGCTGCCGGATTGATATCCCTTGTGCGTGATGACGAGGAATAGCCGCTTATTTTTCAGCATGGCCAGGGTTTTTGCAATGATTTCCGGTGACTTGGTGATGTCGTAACCGGATTCTTCAGCCTGCCAGCCTTTTGTTGTGTTGGGTGTGGCCATGGTTATAAAATTATCGAAAGGTGTTTATATTCAATGACAATACGTTCATATTCAGCGGCCAATCAGCCCGCCGCCAGTATCTGTTTCGGTTTGGAGCGCGTTTTAGATGAACAATCTTTGGCCGTTTTTTTACAGCGTGCCACCAGTGATGAATTGTTGGCCTCCTTGATCCCCCGTCTTGAAGAGGGTGAGGTGGCAACGGTGGTTGATTTTGTCACCGGCCTGATGCGCAAGCATCTCAGTAAGCAAGAGTATCATAATTTGTTTCTTGGTGACTGACGAAAATATTTCTATCAGGTAATTTTATTATAATTGACTACTACCATAACTGTTAGCGCGGGAAAAGGGAATTGCATGAACATAGTTAAGGATTTGCGAGCATTTATATCTATTCTGGAGTCGGAATCAGAATTGATCCGTATTGACGTTGAGGTTGATCCGTATCTGGAGATTGCCGAGATTCATCGCCGGGTGATCTCCAAAAATGGCCCGGCCCTTCTTTTTACCAATGTCCGGGGCAGTCGTTTCCCGGTGGTGACTAACCTGTTTGGTTCGGCGCGGAGGATGGAACTTGCCTTTGGGCGGCGGCCCCAGACCTTTGTTGAGGATCTGGTGCGACTGGCCGAGAGTGGTCTTCCTTCGCTCAAGCAGATGTGGGGGATGCGAGGG
>JAQYVW010000018.1 GCA_030145325.1 Desulfurivibrionaceae bacterium | reverse complement strand
GTTGACAAGCCTTTACACCAAACGGCATTTTTTCGTAAAGGTTAAGGAATTACAAGATAAAGCCGTAGCTCAAGAGGGCAAGGTTTTCTGTCTATTGATGCTTGATCTCGATCATTTTAAAGAGGTCAATGATACCTATGGGCATCCGGTGGGAGATCGTATTCTGGCCAGTATCGGTGAACTGATCTGGGTCAGTGTTCGAAGAGGAGATATCCCTTGTCGCTATGGTGGTGAAGAGTTTGCCATCCTTTTGCCGGATATTGAACTGGCTGAGGCGCTTCCCATTGCCGATCGTTTGTTGAAGTATATCTCCGAGTTTAATTTTGTTATCGACAGTGAGCGTTCCATTCACAAAACCACGAGTATCGGTATTGCCGCGTATCCTACTCATGCTTCTTCCGTTGACGAGCTTGTCGCGGCGGCAGATGCGGCACTTTATACTGCTAAACGGAACGGCAGGAATCAGTTTCAAGTCTATAAAGCGTCTTGAGAAATTTGGATTTTTGTTCGAGATCAGGCCGACGAGGTCACCAGACTCTGAGGCCTGCGAAAAAATTTACCGCCGGCGCCCCGCAGGAAGTGCCTTGGGGGGGAAATAGTTAATATCGGAGTCTCAGCATTTCCTATAATGACTCCGCAACATAGGTAGTGGCAGCAAAGTTAGATATCCTGCTCACTGCAATCCTTGCTTAAGGCGCTGACGTTCATCTCAAAAATGATATAACTCCTTTTTTTTTAAGTCTCTTTTGTGTCTTAATATCCGGGGCGAGTCCGTCAACAGAGGTGATTAACTGTTGCTTTTTGAGTGTCAAAAAATTATCTTGTTTCGCTTAACTGGAGCTCTTTTTCCAGAAAAAGCTTTCTGGCTTTACACAACAACTACCTAAAATACAGCGCGAGAGGTCGAATAATACTCATGTGGGAATATACAGATAAGGTTAAGGATCATTTTTTAAACCCGCGCAACGTTGGCGAAATAGATAATCCGGCCGGGGTCGGGGAAGTTGGTTCTCTTGCCTGTGGTGACGCCCTGACCCTCTACTTCTCTCTAGATGAAAACGGTAAGATTGCTGATGCCAGTTTTAAAACCTTTGGTTGTGCCAGTGCCATTGCCTCATCCTCAGCCCTCACCGAAATGATTAAGGGGCTCACCCTTGATGAGGCAGCAAAACTCACCAATGAGGATATTGCTGATTATCTCGGTGGGTTGCCCAAGGAAAAGATGCATTGCTCGGTGCTGGGCCGTGAGGCCTTAGAGGCTGCCATTGCTAACTATCGTGGCATTCCCATCCCCATGGCGCAAGGCGAGGTTGTTTGTGAGTGTTTCGGGGTAACTGATCTGGAAGTTCGTCGCGCCGTGCAAGAGAGCAACCTGCGCACCGTTGAAGAGGTAACCAATTTCACCAAGGCTGGCGGTGGTTGTGCCAAATGTCATGATCGTCTGTTGGAGTTAATCCTTGAAGTTCGTAAAGATCTGCGGCAGGAAGAAAAGGTTGCCGAAAAACCCAAAAGGCTCACCAATATCCAGAAGATAAAGCTGATTGAAGATGTGCTGGAGCGTGAAGTCAGGCCAGCTCTTCGGAAGGACGGGGGCGATATCGAGTTGGTTGATGTGGATGGTGACTTTGTCCTGGTCTCCCTGCGGGGCGCGTGCGGCACTTGTAAGAAGTCGCAAACGACACTTAAAGAGTATGTGGAAAAGAAATTGCGTGAGCAGGTGCTTGATACATTGGTCGTTGAGGAGGAGAAGGGATGAGCAGCATCGACAAGGTTGTTTACATGGATAACAATGCCACCACCCGGGTAGCCCCGGAGGTGTTGGAGGCGATGCTGCCATATTATTCTGAACTATACGGTAACCCTTCCAGCATGCACACCTTTGGTGGGCAGGTAGGGGTAAAGTTTGCTGAGGCCCGGCAGCAGATCGCGACCCTGATTGGCGCTAACAGCGAAGAGCTGGTCTTTACCAGTTGCGGGACAGAAAGTGACTCCACTGCAATCCTTTCGGCGTTACAGTCATTTCCGCAAAAACGTCATATTGTCACCACCAGGGTTGAGCATCCAGCAGTGAAGAATCTATGTGAACATCTTGACACCCTCACCGGCCATAAACATAAGGTCACCATGTTGCCGGTGGCAGATGATGGCACCATTGACCTCAAGCAATACGAAGAGAGCCTTACTGACGAGACTGCCATTGTCAGCGTCATGTGGGCTAACAACGAAACTGGGGTCATTTTTCCGGTGGCAGAGATGGCGGCAATCGCCAAGAGTCGCGGCATCCTCTTTCATACCGATGCGGTGCAGGCGGTGGGCAAGGTTCCTATTAATCTTGCCGAGGTACCCATTGATTTTCTTTCCATATCTGGCCATAAACTGCATGCCCCTAAGGGTATCGGAGTCCTCTATGTTCGCAAGGGAACACCCTTTGTACCATTTATGATTGGTGGTCATCAGGAGCATGGTCGTCGCGGCGGCACTGAGAATGTTGCGGCTATCATAGGTTTGGGCAAGGCTTGTGCCCTTGCCGGAGAAAAGATGGCGGAGGAGAACAGTCGGGTCAAGGCTCTGCGCGACAAACTTGAGGAGGGGCTGCTTTCTTCTGTCCCTAGTGCCATCTTGAATGGCCACAAGACCGAGCGGCTTCCCAATACCTGTAATATCAGCTTTGAATATGTTGAGGGTGAGGCAATTCTGCTCCACCTCGACCGCTTTGGGATCTGCGCTTCATCTGGATCAGCCTGCACCTCTGGCTCCCTTGAACCGTCGCACGTCCTGCGTGCCATGGGAGTGCCATTTACCGCCGCCCATGGCTCCATCCGCTTTAGCCTCAGTGTTTATAACACCGAGGAAGAGGTGGATTACATCCTCGAAAAGGTGCCGCCGATTATCGCCAATCTGCGGGAGATGTCACCGTTCTGGAAGGGTGAACATGTCGGCAAGGTTGGCGGTGGTCAATGCAAGTGTAGTTGTTCATAGCCGTCAGATCCACGGCAGGGTGTTCTGAGAAATAGCCAGCAGCATATCAAGTATTGGGGAGGAGTTGAGCGTGAAGGAATATTTAGACCTGGTTCAATATGTTTTGAACAACGGAACTTCCAGGGAAAACCGGACTGGTGTCTCGACTATCAGCTGTTTTTCTTATCATTACCAGGTGAATATTCAGGAAGGTTACCCCCTCTTAACCACCAAAAAAGTTAATTTTAATGCCCTAGTACATGAACTTCTTTGGTATCTGTCAGGTGAAAGCCATATCAAGAATCTCAAGAAAGTTACTTCCATCTGGGATGACTGGGCGGATGAGGAAGGTAGGCTGGAAACCGCCTATGGCAGATTCTGGCGGAGATACCCAGTGCCGACTTCGGGCATTGATGGCGAAAATTGGGGGAAGAAATGGGTTTCGGAGGACAAGGAGACTGGCCAGCCGGTCTTTGACCAAATCCAGTATATAATTGATATCTTAAAAGAGATTAAGATTAATCCTGCCACCCCCAACCGTCGGAGGTTGGTTGTTTCGGCATGGCACCCCGGTAATGCCGCAGAAAGCAGATTGCCACCCTGTCATTACTCATTTTGTTTCAACGTCAGTGATGGGAAATTGAATTGTCATCTCACCCAACGATCTGGGGATATAGCTCTGGGGATTCCGTTTAATCTCGCTTGCTACTCGTTGCTGACAACAATCCTGGCCAAGGAAACTGGCTACGAGCCTGGTCATTTTGCCCATACCATCATTGATGCCCACATTTATGAGAACCACGTCGAAGGGCTAAATAAACAGCTTGAGCGAACACCGCAGAAACTTCCGCAGGTGATAATCGCCGATAAGCCACTGGATGAGTTGCGTTTTGAGGATTTTACTCTGGAAAACTATAACCCTGCGCCAGGGATTAAGTTTGAGGTGGCAGTGTAGGGTGGTAAACAGCTTCACCGAAACAGTTCGTCAACAACAGGGTTTTTTTTACTTATAATTCGTCTCAAGAGAGTCTGGCTCCACTTCGTAAGGGGTGAGAATCAAGAATCTCCCTTCCTCAATGTCAACCTGCTGCAAAAAATTGCAGGCGAGGCAGTTACGGAATTTTTCTGCGAATGCTCCTTGTGACTCGTATCCTTTGCAAAAAGTTCCGGCAACAGCCCAGCAGAATCGGCCTGCATAGGTGCCTTTATTTATCCCGTCGAACTTACCGGGACTCGCGGCAGGACATACCGGCTGCGAGTTATCGTTAGGTCCGCGCCCACATTGTTTTACTTCCCAGCAATTCAATCGTTCCATGATTATACCTCTTTCTGTCAACCACGATACCAACTCAGCGTCAGGCAAATAAGCTAAACGCTTACTCCTCGTAGTTAATATCATACACCCGGTATTACCTTTATTGCCATAAGGGCGAACCTGTATTTTCACATATGGTAATAAGGATTCTGGTGTGAGGACCGAATGGCCTTCGGTTTAGGTGAGGTCGGGAAATTGAGAGAGGGGGTAATGCTTGCGAGGAATTAATATATCATGAGTTAATCCTGTCTACAAAAGCGGCCATATTCTTCCGAAGAGTTATGTATGCTTCCATGGAAAGACCCGCGCCAAGAGCGACGGTTTTGGCCATCTCGGCGGTGAGGAAATCGCCGGGGCCATGGGCGTCGGCATCTACACAGAGCATGGCGCCCGCAGCCTCTGCCATTTTGGCAACGTGACCGTTGGTGATTGAGTGGCCTTTGCGACCGGAAAGTTCAAGGAAGATGCCGCGTTCGGCGGCAAGCTCGGCATCTTCCTTGCTAATAAAACCTGGGTGAGCGAGGATATCAACTCCGGCCAGCAGTGCTGCCCGGTTGGTGCCGGGCTTGACCGGCTCAGTAACGGTTTCACCATGCCCAACTACCACCTTGGCCCCAAGTTCTCGCGCCTCGGTAACCAGTTCCGCAAACATCTCCGGTGGCACATGGGTGAGTTCAATGCCGGGGATTAACTGGGTTTTCGAATGCCGATTAAGATCGGCTGCCACTTTGACAATCCGGGGGATGATCCAATCCAGGTTGGAGGAATCGGCGTGATCGGTGATGGCGATGGCTTGATAGTCAAGGACTTCCACCCGGCGCAAGTGTTCGGCTGGAACCAGTTCGCCATCGCTGAAGAGGGAGTGGGTATGCAGATCAATCATCTTGGTGCTGCCTCTTTAAGTTGTTAATGGTACTAAATTTGTAACTACTCACAGGGTCGCAATCTTATTTCCTCGAGACCTTCGAGGTATCATCCCGTGAATAGGTGGCCCACCCGGATACATCGGTAGGTGAGCAGGGCGCTAACGCAGCAAATTTGGTACCCTGTGCGCAGTAGTTACCTCAAGTTACACCAATCAATCGCCCGCGTAATGAATGGCTGCAGGCGTGGTCGATGTGTACTTTGACCAGTTGGCCTTGGACAAAGGTTCCTTCGCCGGTAAAGTTTACCACATGGTTGGCGCTGGCGCGACCGGTCCACTGGTTCTCCTTGTTGCGGCCGGTACTTTCCACCATCACCTCCAGATCTTGCCCCTCGTACTCGCGGTTACGTTCATCGAAAATCTCCTGCAGCCGTTTTTGCAATCGAGCCAACCGCTCCTTCTTCACCTCCTCGGCCACCTTATCCGGGAAATCAGCGGATTTGGTGTGGGGACGGTCTGAGTATTTGAACGAAAAAGCCGCGTGGTAGCGAACCGTCTCCACCAAATCCATGGTGGCCTCAAAATCCTCCTCACTTTCACCGGGGAAGCCGACGATGATATCGGTGGTAAGGGCAATATCCGGGCGTGCCTTACGTAGCCCATCAACCTTATCCAGGTAGGTTTCAATGGTATACTTGCGGTTCATCCTTTTCAGGATGTTATTGGATCCCGACTGCACCGGTAGATGGAAATGACCGCAGAGCTTGGGCAAATCGGCAAAGCAATCCATCAACTCCTGAGAGAGATCCTTGGGGTTGGAGGTGGTGAAGCGAAGGCGGGTGATGCCATCAATCGTGGCCACTGCCCGCAACAACTCCGGAAAGGTCTTCCGGGTGGCCTGATCATGATCAAGACCGTATGAGTTGACGTTCTGACCAATCAGGGTCACCTCCTTGATCCCGTTTTTAGCCAAGTGATTGACCTCGGCCAGGATATCATCCAGGCTGCGGCTAACCTCTCGTCCTCGGGTGAACGGCACCACGCAGTAAGTACAGAAGTTGTTACAACCCTGCATGATGGTGACGAACCGCCGGTAGGTCGATCCACTCTCCATGGCTGGTAGGAAAGGGGGGATGACAAAGGCATTTGACTGCTCAACAGCCACCCTCTGACCGGCTGCGGCCTTAACTACCAAATCTGGTAGTTCATAGATATGCTGGGGCCCCACCACCAGATCCACAAAGGGCATCCGGTCGATGAGTTTTTTCCCTTCTTGCTGGGCCACGCATCCGGTTATGGCCACCACCAGAGCGGGCTTCTCCTCTTTCAGCATCCGTACCCGTCCCATCAGACTGTAGACTTTCTGTTCGGCCTTGTCGCGGATGGAGCAGGTGTTGACCACCACAACGTCGGCCTGTTTGAGGTCGGTGGTGCGGGCATAAGCCTCTTGGGCGAGGAGCTGAGCCATGATCTCCGAGTCACGCTCGTTCATCTGGCAGCCGAAGGTTTCTATATATGCGAGTCTTTCTGGATGCATCAGTTATCCGGTTTTTGATATAGATGTTGAAAGTTTAATAGCTACGGAAATACAAGCAGCTAGGCGCTAAAAGTGATGCTAGTCCAAGGCGGCAGGGGGCTCGCCCAGGGCAGGGGATAGGCTGTCAAGCACTGCCAAAACCTCTTTCTCCATGGCCAACGGATAACGAATCTCCACCATCCCCTGGCGGGCATCCACGGTGGACTGCATGGCCAGGTTGTCGTAGCCTTCAAGGATAAACTTCAGGAAGTGAATACGATCCGGGGCCATTCGTAACGGTAATCGCGCAAATTCAGTCATTTTTACCACAAACCATCTCGCTGTTCAAGAAAGGAGATCGCCAGAACTCAAGGTAGTGGGGATCAACAAAAAAGGGGAGTGGCAATCATGCGCGCACTCCCCATGGCAAAATGAGCCAAGAACGTCAACTTATACCGAGAGAGCGCTGTCCATCTCACCCACCAGCTCTTTGTAACCGGCAAGGCGAGGGAGAACCTTTTCGTCCAAATACTCTTCGGTCTGTTGCTCGGCCCGACCGGTGAATTGACTGCCGTCGCCAACCAAATCATTGAGTTCAGCAAGGGAGAAGGGCATCCGCTCATCGTCGGCCAAACGTTGGAGAAGGTCGTTATCAAGGCCATCCTCTTTAACCACCTTGCCGGCAGCCACGGAATGATCACGAACCACCTCATGCATCTCCTGGCGACTCTTGCCCAATTCAACCGCTTCCATGAGGATCTTCTCGGTGGCCATGAAGGGCAGTTCCTGACGTAGGTAACGGCCAATTTGTTTCGGAAAAACAACCATTCCGCTGGTGATGTTAAGGTAGAGTTTTAAGATGCCATCTGCAAGCAGGAAGGCCTGGGGGATGTCCATCCGGCGGATGGCAGAGTCATCCAAGGTGCGCTCGAACCATTGGTTGGCATAGGTGGCCCCGAAGTCTGCGGCCAACCCCATAAGTTTGCGGGAAAGACCGGTCATTCGCTCAGAACGCATGGGGTTCCGTTTATAGGCCATGGCCGAGGAGCCAACCTGCTTACTGGCAAATGGCTCTTCCTGTACCTTAAGGTTGGAAAGCAGCCGCAGGTCAACGGCAAACTTGTGCGCCGATGAACCGATTCCGGCCAGCGTTTCCCCTGTTTTCATATCTAGCTTCCGAGTGTATGTCTGCCCAGTTACGTCGAAAAGGTCATCGAAGCCAAGTTTCGTGGCCACCAGTTGGTCAAGTTTTCTAACCTTGTCATGGTCACCATGGAAGAGCTCAATGAAGGTGGCCTGGGTGCCCACGGTACCCTTGGCGCCACGGGCCTTAACCTGCTTTTCCAAGGCCTCAATGTAATCCAGATCCATGAGCAGATCCTGGATATAGAGGGTATGACGTTTGCCCACCGTGGTGGGCTGGGCAGGCTGGTAATGAGTGTAGCCAAGGGTAGGTAACCCCTTGTGTTCACGACAAAACCCAGCCAGGTTGTTGATGACGTTAACCAGCGACTTCTTAATCAAGGCCAAGGCTTGCTTTTGAATAAGAAGGTCGGTGTTGCAGCCCACAAATTGAGAGGTGGCGCCGAGATGGATGATGGGCTCAGCGGTGGGACATTTGCGCCCAAATTCATAGACATGGGCCATGACATCGTGGCGAATCTCTTTCTCTTTGGCGGCGGCGACATCGAAGTCAATATCAGTGGCGTGCGCTTTCATTTCCTCGATCATTTCAGTGGTTACTAGATCATTAAGGCCAAGCTCATGTTGAGCCTCGGCCAGGGCGATCCAGCAGCGCCGCCAGGTTTCAAACTTGGTGCGTTCTGAAAAGAGTTCCTGCATCTCACGACTGGTATAACGACTAACGAGTGGTTCCTGATAGATGTCACGATTCATTATTTTTCTCCCTGCGTTCCTGAGTGTTTTTTATTTGTCAGTGCCCAAATAAGCCAAGGGCAATTCCTTTTACCAAGTGGGGGGCGAAAGCACAACCGCCCAGACATATTTAAACTATGTCGCATAATGTATATTATGTATAGTTTTGTTTAATATAATTAAATCAGGTACTTGTGGGTGGCAAAATGTCAACCACGTTCAGTTGCCATTCCTCGCGGCCTCGGAAGAAATTTTGCTGAACAGTGAAAGCAGGAAGCGCTGAACGTCCTTCGGTCTTGGCAAGAAAACCACCAAAACCGAAACCAATCCCACTCCAGTTGACACCACTGAAGGTGGCGGTAAATTTCAAATGGTCACCTCCAACCACTTTGGCATTACCAAGAAGTATCTCAGCGGCTGGCGCAAACACCGGGGCTGGATTACCCATCCCAAACGGCGCCAGTCTTTGATACCCTTTTACGAAGCCCTCGTGGTTCAATTCTTTGCCACTGACAACTTGATCAATCCATAATAATGGCTGTAGCGCCTCCTTATCCAGGCGCCGGGACACTATTTCTTCAAACCTGGCAATGAAATTATCCAGATTTTTCGGCTGGAGCGACAAACCCACCGCTGCGGTGTGTCCGCCGTAACTTTCCAGTAACTCAGCACAGTCTGTAAGGGCTTGGTGCAGATCAAAGCCAGGTATCGAACGCCCTGAGCCCTTCAGAAGTCCTTTTTTGTTATAGGTAAGAAGAATGGTTGGTCGATGAAAATCACCCACCAGTCGCGAGGAAACGATCCCAACAACCCCTCCATGCCAATCTTTTCCATGTAAAACCAATGAATTAGCGCCGGATTCAACCAGTTTGGCCGCCCTTCCCTTGGCCTCCTCGGCAACCAGCCTAACAAGCTCCTGCCTTTCCTGGTTGATTCCGTCAACCATTTGAGCCAGTTCCTTGGCCTCGATGGCGTCCTCGCTCATCAGGAGTTTAAGGGCTAGACCAGCATCACCAAGTCGCCCCGGCGCATTAAGGCGCGGCCCAACCCGGTAGCCGATATCTTCGGCGGAGACATGGTGCCCGGATATACCCGCAATCTGCAAAAGGTATTGCAATCCCGGTCGTTTATTAGAGGCAAGGATCTCAAGCCCAGCAATGGTCATGATCCGGTTCGCTCCGGTCAGCGGCGTCATGTCACAAATGGTGCCGATGGCTACCAGATCGAGAAAAGACTTTAAATTAGGCGCTGAGCAGTCTTCTTTGAAGAAATTCTTCTTCATCAGGTGACCCCGCAGCCCCATGGCTAGATAAAAAGCCACCCCTACCCCGGCCAGATGCTTGTAGGGAAACTCACAGCCTGGCTGGATTGGATTGAGAATAGCGTCGGCAGCGGGTAATTCGCTGGGCGGTTGATGGTGGTCGGTAACGATTACCGACAACCCCAACTCCTTGGCGCGAGCGACCTCAGCCACATCACTGATCCCGCAATCAACCGTAACCAGAACTGCATCTTTCGTCGCATTCTTAATGAGATCCGCGCTGAAACCATATCCGTTCTGAAGTCGATGCGGCTGGCAACAGTGGCAGCTTACCCCCAAATCTTTCAAGAACAAGGCCAGAACCGCCATCCCGGTGACCCCGTCAACATCATAATCACCGTAGATGATAATCTGCCGTTGCTCACAAATCGCTTCACCGAGAATCTGAACCGCTTTGTCCATCCCTTTCATCAAGAGAGGTGACGGTAATTCGGCTAAAGTCGGCCAGAGAAATGACTTGGCTGCGGCGTGGGAATCGATGCCCCGTTGCAGAAGCAAGGAGCCGATAACCTCAGGCATCCCGAGACTTGTGGCCAGTTTTGCGGCCAGACCAGGGTTTTCAGCAGGGCGATAGCGCCATTCTTTTTGAATTTTTTTAGTCACGGATTTTCTAGATTTAAACTTGGAATGATCTTTATCTTGCCGCTTTTGGGTAGTTATTTGCCACTTGGGCTGTGGGGCTCAGTGTGTTCAACAAGAACCCGAAAACCAACCGCTACATAATGGAGTCCTGAGAGCAGAGTAAAGATGGCGGTCAAATAAATCAAGGGTTGGTCAAATTCCACTAGGATAGGAAAATACTGGTGGCCAAGAAAAACTCCCACCAAGCAGATCTGCAGGCAGGTGGTGGTTTTACTGATCATACTGGGCCGAATCTCAAGGGGGCGTTCAAAGAGTCGTAAGACGCCGATACCGGCAACGATTATCACATCACGACTCACCACCAGCACCGCTAACCAGGCCGGCAGAATATCCAGCACTGCCATGGTCACAAAGGCCGTATTCAGTAATAGCTTGTCGGCAATGGGGTCCAAATAAGCGCCAACCAGGGTCTTCTGTTTAAAAACCCTGGCCACAAAACCGTCCAGACCGTCACTGACCCCGGCAGCAATAAAGACCAGGAAAGCGAACCGCGCTTCATTCTCAATCAAGAAGATGACCAGCACCGGAATCAATAGAATCCGGAGCAAGGTTATACCATTGGCAACATTCATGATTTGTCTGCCTCTTCGAGGTTGGCGAGATAGTCACTGATCAATTTACAGATTTCCTCTTTTTGAACCGGCTCAAACCAATGGATAGCCTTATCGCGCCGGAACCAAGTATATTGCCTCTTCGCGTAACGCCTGGTGTCGCGGGCCAATAACTCCAGGGTTTCAGGCCAGTCATGGTCGCCGCGCAGAAATTCAACCATGTGCCGGTAGCCGATGGCCTGCATGGATTTTAATTCTGGCCCGTAACCTTGAGCAAGAAGGGATTGCACCTCAGCCAACACCCCTTCCTCGACCATCTGTCCCACCCGGAGATTGATCCGTTGGTAGAGCTTTTCCCGCTCCCAGGTAAGGCCGATTTTCAACATCTCCGGTAAGAGGGCAGCTTGTCGGCCCTTTGCCAAGTGCTCAGACCAGCTTAATCCGGTGGAATGGTAGATCTCAAGGCCTCGTAGGAGGCGATAGGTGTCATTGGGGTGAATCCTGGTCGCCGTTGGTGGATCGATTCGGCCAAGTTCAAGATAAAGAGCTTCGCCTCCTTCTTTCTGTAGTCGATCCTGCAGACCCTGGCGGATGGATTCGTCACATGGCGCCATCTCAAAAAGCCCTTCTTTCAACCCTCGCAGGTAAAGGCCGGTCCCCCCTACCAGCAGTGGCATCCTACCCCGCTGCCGAATCCCATCAACAGCCATGGCCACATCAGCAAGGTAACGGGCAACGCTATATTCCTCCGTGGGGTCGGCCACATCAAGGAGGTGGTGCGGAACCAAAGCCCGTTCCGCCGGGCTGGCCTTGGCGGTGCCGATATCCATGTGGCGATAGACTTGCATGGAATCAACCGAGATGATTTCACAATCAAATCGTTGCGCCACGGTCAGGGACAGCGCGGTTTTACCCACTCCGGTGGGGCCGATAATGGCGATGGCTGGAAAGTGCAAAGGCATCATTAAAAATAGGGGATAAGTAAGTGACAGCTTCAGTCAATCTGACTATAATAGCCCTCTTTATAAACAGTCACCGGATGAAGGCAACCGTTTTCGTCCCTTTTTTATTATTTACTGACACCGACCTAAACTAAAAAGGTCGGCTTTTTTTCAGGAGAAAGACAATGCCGGAACGCATTTACAATTTCAGCCCCGGCCCGGGTACCATGCCCCAAGAGGTTCTTGCCCAGGCCGCCAAAGATATCGTCAATTTTAATGACAAAGGCATCGGTCTCATCGAGATGAGTCATCGCTCCAAGGAGTTCATGGCAGTTACCGACGAAGCCGAAAGCCTACTTCGGGAGTTGCTCGATATTCCGGCTAATTACAAGGTACTGTTCATGCAAGGTGGAGCTTCCAGCCAGTTCGCCTTTGTCCCCATGAACCTCCTCGCCCCCGGCCAGACCGCCACCTACCTTAACACCGGGGTCTGGGCCAAGAAGGCAATCAAAGAAGCAGAGCTCTTCGGCGATATCAAGGTTGCTTATTCCAGCGCGGACTCCACCTATAATCATGTCCCTAAAGACAGTGATTACACTGTTGACCCAGCCTCCGAGTTTCTCTATCTGGTCTCCAACAACACCATCTACGGCACCCAGTTCCACGAGTTCCCCAAGACCGACAAGATGCTGGTCTGCGATATGTCTTCAGATATCCTTTCCCGGCCTTTGGATATCAGCCGTTTCGGGATCATCTTTGCCGGCGCCCAGAAAAATATGGGTCCAGCCGGGGTCACCATCGCCATCGTTCGCGAAGATCTGCTGAATCGCGCCCCGGCGACGGTGCCCACCATGTTCCGTTATAAAACCCACGCCGACAAGGGCTCCATGTTCAACACTCCGCCTTGCTTTGGCATCTACTGCGTGGGGCTGGTCCTGAAATGGCTCAAGAAACAGGGCGGCGTTAAGGGTATGGAAAAGTTAAACCAGGAGAAGGCCGCCTTGCTCTACGCTGCCATTGACAGTAGTGAGTTCTATCGGGGCCATGCTCAGGTTGATTCCCGTTCGCCCATGAACGTTACCTTCAACCTCCCCACCCCGGAACTGGAAGCGCAGTTTGTCAAGGAGGCCACTACGGTGGGCCTTGACGGTCTCAAGGGGCATCGCTCGGTGGGTGGCTGCCGCGCCTCAATCTACAACGCCTTCCCCAAACAAGGCGTGATCGATCTGGTCGCCTTCATGCAGGAGTTTGAGAAAAAGAACAGCTGATGCACTACGAAGGAAACGTCATCCGCCCACCCAGCGAGGCGGACAGCATCATCCTGCAAGTAACGGTGGGCTGTTCGCATAACCGCTGTACCTTCTGCGGGGCGTACAAGGATGAAACCTTCCGAATCAAGGACGCGGCAACGGTGGAGGAAGACCTCGCCTTTGCCGCGTTGTACTGTCAGCGCCAGAAAAGGGTATTTCTCGCCGACGGCGATGTTCTCATTCTTCCTCAACATCGACTGGTTGCGCTGCTGACAAAAATCCGCAAGCAACTACCCTGGGTCAAGCGGGTCAGTCTTTACGGCAACGCCAAAGCTATCCGCGCCAAGTCCGTTGCACAACTCCAAGAGTTAAAAAAGCTGGGTCTCAATCGGGTATATATGGGTCTCGAAAGCGGCCATGATCCCACCCTTACCGCCATCCGCAAGGGCAATGACAGTGGTCGGATCATCGAAGCCGGCCGCAGGGTTCGCGAGGCCGGGCTTTTTCTTTCCGTCACCGTTCTCCTGGGGATCGGTGGCGAAAGGGATTCTCAAGCCCACGCCATGGTCACCGGCCAGGTACTTTCCGCCATGGGCCCGAACCAGATCGGGGTGTTGAGTTTGATGCTCCTCCCCAACACGCCCCTCTATAATGACGCACACAGCGGCCGCTTCACCCTCCCCTCTCCCACCGGTTTGCTTGAAGAACTCCGCACCATGGTCGAGCATCTCAGCTTGGATCGAGTGCAACTCCAAAGCAACCACGCCTCCAACTACCTGGCAATCAACGCCCGCCTTGGTCGCGACAAGGAACAGGTGCTGGCAATGATCGACGCCGCCCTGGCCGGGGATGTATCCCTCACCCCAGAACACTATCGCAGACTGTAAAACCATGTAACTAAACAACCTCCCGCCCCTCTGAATCATCTCGAAGACCCTCGAAATCTGAATCCGAACGATAATGTCGTTAGGCCGCAAGTTCTCGCAGAGCGTGGTCAAAGCCTACAGAAATCCTTCTTTGGGATGGGTCAAACGTTCATATTCCGCTGTTGACATAACCATGTCAACAGGTTTCCCCCGCCGGGTCAACTCAACGGCAGAGCCTACCTCAACGCTATGGATAATCGCGGGCAGTTTGTTTTTTGCTTCGACAATGGAGAATTGTTTATGCATGATCCCACCCTCGGAGATGAACTTTATGCTATGTACCACTTCAAGCGGCACTCACTATTAAAGATGGCTACCTTAATGGCTATTGTCAAGAATGCGCTACATAAGGCAATGTGTCGTTAAGCGAGAGGGATAAGGAATTCTTTAGAGAAAATAGATCTGTCCCGGTTTCCCTAAGTTGTGCTTATCTGTGGTTCCTCTGTGTGGCTTAGGGGCCGAAATATCCACCACAACAACCCGCAGTCGACCTTGATCTTTTTCTGGTATGAGTGATTTGAGCGCCCTACTGAGTTCAATAGCACTGGTTGGCCGCTTGAGACCTTCTGGAAGTTTCGGCATCTTCCGGTCCTTTGCCTCCCCTGACCAAAGAACAAGATAGATCCCGAGCCCCCCAGTCTTTGCTTCTCGTATGTATAGGTGATCAAGTTGCGTCCGCCAAGCTGTCCAAAGTTCTGGATTATAGTGGTGCTTTACTTCTATAGGCAAGAGCCGGTCGTTTCCCTGCAAAACCATTAGATCACATTCCTTATCTGCAATCATGTGGTGTTCCACCGTCACGATAAGACTTTGTGCCTTAACCCTGTGCAGTAAATCCTCCGCCAGAAACCCAGAGCACACTTCCTCACGTTTCGGTTTAATTAAATCACGCCCTTTTTCGTTCCAATAGGCTCGGTATCTTTCTCTTTGTGTTCTCGCCAGTTCGAAGGAAAGAACTCTAAGATGATCGACTATGAAAGCCAAGAGGTCGCTTGGAGTAGCTGGTATGTGATTGCTGATTGCTTGAACGATTCTCTCGGGCGACGCGAATGTAAAGTGAGACTCTCGCTGCTGTTTTTCGTACTGCGCCCTCTGATGTCTGATCAAATCTCGATAACTTTCCAGACCAGCTTCATTCTCCAATTTTTCAAACTGAAGAGTAACGTCTGCTGAGCTATCGGCAGCTAAGAGCTTTATCTGGTTGGCGACAAATTCCGCCGCTTGCCAATCATTTTGGCTACCTCTCCAACTGCCAATTGGATGTCCAACATTAGCAAATCTTTGGCCTACCGACATGACAACATCTGCACGTTGTGACGACGTGAGGATGAAAGGTTCTATATTTGAGTAACTATCCCCTCGTAGGGTATCAATGGTTGCCCACATAACTGAAGCATCTGCTTTCGACATGAGAAGTTGCCAAGGAACCGCATACTTGGCCGGATCAATCATGAAAAGAACTGTATTCCAGACAGCGCGCGTTTTCGCTGACAATTCAGTTCTAGCCAGTTCGGTCTCACCGATTACCATGGCGGCCCGCCGATCATGATCCAAAAGAACTGACACAAGTTTTTCAACGGTGTCATAATCCTCAATAATCCCAGACTTTAAAACATTAGCGGACAACGAAGCGAGAACTGGCCGGGAACCTTGGTCACGGCTAAGTTCATAAAATTTAGGTAGAGTTCCTTTTTTATTATGCGTCGCAACAGAAAGCCATATTTCGCTGAGAACAGCTTCAACAATGGCTGGATGCTGATGTACTTCATGAATAAGCCATGCTGTCAGCATTTCCTCGTAACCAGGCACCATGTCTCCAACGTGCACGGCCATAACCACTGCCGCAACACAAGGCGGCAGCGCCTCTTCAGGTACAGACATGCCGGCCTTGTATCGCAAGTACACGGACAAACACAATAAAGTATGAGTATCAGGAATGCTGTTTGCCAACGAGCTTTCGATGACTGCCTCTTTTTTTGGAATACAAAGATTTTCGGCGTAGCGACTGAACCCCATAATAACAGCATCTGCGATCTCTTCATTTGTCTTGATGACTAGACGCTCCCGCGCGTCAGGAATGTCCTTTTCGTCACGAAAAAAACCTAGATAAATAACAGCTGCCCATGCAAGTAGACGTTCCTCTCCCCCTTCTCTGATTGTCGTTAAGCGTGGAGTAAAGCAAGCAATATCCTGATCGCGAGTCACCGCATGTTTAGCGCGAGCTACCGCATCCTTGCGACGCTTTTTTTCAAAACGTTTTTTTTGATATTTTTCGAGTTTGCAACTTCTCCAATCCCCAACCTCCTTTGCAACATCATGACGTCGTTCCAATAACTCAAACCCTGCTTCCGCTAAGGAAACGGATGCACCCTCAAGCGGAAACCAAGAATGATACATACGGATGAAGTATGCCGCATGTTCCGGATCCCTCTCCTTCTCGGCACGAGCCAAAAAAAATTCATATGGGAGAACGGGCCATACTGTCGCTGGCAACAGTTGCCAAAGATCGTGATCGAGGAAGAGCCTTAATGACCGTTGCTTGTTTGGCACGTTCTTAACAAACAGTTCAAAAATCTCTTCAAATAGCCGTGATTCTTGTTCAAATCGTATTTCCAAAAACGCCAAAGTATTTGAATCTTGCTTGCGGCTTTTAAAACTTAGAAGCCAACCGGAGAGTTGCGAGGATGTGATGGGTGCGACGTCCTCAAGGCGGCGTTGTAACCACTTATCGTAGAGTCCTCGGAGTTCAAAACGATCCTCATTGGTGGCGGCTAACACTAATGATGCATTATCAAGAAGCACATCTAAGTCGGCACCGGATGGCAGATCACCCAGCGGATAAAAACGTCCAATCACACGCCGTTCTTCCTTAGAAACAACTACCTGTTTCAAAATTGAAAGCAACCGTCGGGTCAAACAGCCACATGATCGTGTCAGAAGGAGAAGATCCACTCGCACTTCAGAGGCAGCTAGGTCATCGGTTGCCTGAGCAAGCTCAACATCAAGCGCTTCCATCAAAATCCAATCGCTTTGAACCGATATGGAAAATGCTTTTAATGCAGTCGTTCTCAGCACTAAATTGTTCCGCTTATCCAACACCATGTCTCGAATTATCGTACCCAGCCCTATCTGCTCTGAACTGTTTGCGATTGCTTCAAGTACGGCAATTTTCAAATGAACTCCAGTTGCCGGGTCGTGGAGAAGTTCATTTATGATCTTGGCCGTATTTTGATTCGCAAGATCACGGAACGAAGCGCTATCACCCTTTTTCGTGAGAAACCATGGATCGCGAAGCTTCTTAAGGCCTGTCCAGATTGCGCATTGTGCGCCTGGTGGCAATACGCTTGCATCACCGTAAGTAGCAACACCATAGGAATCACGCTCGACGTAATCCTCTGCGAGATGTTCAAGCCTGCACATCAACCAGGCAAAGAGACCTCGGAGCGAAGAAACTGGTCTTCCATCAACACCGCATATTAGAGCCATCACACGATCAATCGGGAGGCCGTTTGCGATGCGATTAGATAAATCTTCAGCCGCTAAGAACTCAATAATTGTGCGGTGAATCGGTTCAAACCGATCCACCGCCGAGGAAATAAAGAGCCGCCGCTTCACAACAGCATCAAGATCCTTTTTGTTCGGATGCGGCACAATGGAAAGCATAAAATAACCATCGCCATCCGCCGACTCTGCGCGCGAAACACCAACAGAGTTAGAAAGAAGTATAATGGAGGCGGCTGCACTTGCAGCTTTTCGCAAATCACTAGGATCCGAGCTGGTTTCACCGCGTGAAATATGGTTGTCGTTCGCCTCTTTAATCAGTCCAGAAACACCTGTTTCATATGCCTCAAACTTATTCCGAGGTTTCTTGTCGGTTCCCCAAGCCAGCGCAAAAAGTTCAAGCGTTTGAGGGTTACCAAGGAGATTCCCGAGCCCTGCTGCTTCTGCTTCTTCCAGAAAAACAACCGGGTCTGGAACAACTCCTTGCACGGCATTTAGTATTTCATTTCGCGAGAGTGGACAGAGTTCAAGAACCACAACTCGCCCGGATGCACTGGCGGCCCTAAAAACTTCTTGATCAGTTGAGCCAAACCAATCCGCAGCCCTGCACGACAACCTGAATTTAGGCTTCTTCAAGGCACAAAGAGCCTTGGCAATTTCGGCGCTGGCATCTTGCCCGCTTGCAACAATCCTGTATTCATCAAGTGCATCAAGGAATAAAGAATCACTCGTCGTATTATGAGGGTCGATCAGGAAATTACGGACAGTCGTAGAATTCTTTTTTGAAGCATCCCTAAAAAAGGTTGTTTTGCCCATTCCGGGGTCGCCAAGAAGAATAATCGCATCCTCGGTCTCGAACTCGGCAAACGTACCTTCTCTGTCTCTGCTTTTTCCGCTACCATCGTCTCTGACTCTCAAGCGGCGTGACAATGTAAATATCATTGGACTCGTAACCCCTTGTGGCATAAAACCGAAATATATTCATTACCCACCCAAACCAACATCTTGCCACCGTATTCCGGGGCCACCTTAATTAATTGCCGTCAAACACATTGTCTTGCCAACAACCAATCAAAGGAAGGGGAATTGTTCAGCGAAAGAGTTGCGGTACTGACTGGCACTACGGCATCGATTTGGTTCCAACAAAGCAATAACCCAGGCACCCTCCGTTACTTTGCTTCGCCCTCTTCTCTCTTACAGATCGGCGCCGCAGTACTTGCAGAATCGGGCATCCTTATCATGCCCTTCGGATGAACATTGCCGGCAGGACTGAGTGGTTACGGTCTTTTCCATCGCCTGCCCCATCTCAACGCTGACAATCCCAGTGGGAACCGCGATAATTGCGTAGCCGATGATCATCACCATGGAGGCCAGTGCCTTGCCGAAGGGGGTGTGGGGTGAGATATCGCCGTAGCCCACGGTGGTCAGGGTGACGATGGCCCAGTAAATGCCGGTGGGGATGCTGGAAAAGCCATGTGCTTCCCCCTCGACAACGTACATCAGCGACCCGATGATGATGACAATGGTCAGAACGGCGGAGAGAAAGACAGAGATTTTCTTGGAGCTGGCCCGCAAGGCGGTCATGATGACAGTGGCCTCGCCGAGATAGGCGCTCAGTTTGAAAACCCGAAAGGTGCGCAGCAAGCGCAGGGTTCTGATCACCACCAGCGACTGGCTGCCGGGGATAAAAACACTGGCATAGGTGGGGATGACGGCAAGCAGGTCAACGATGCCGAAGAAACTGGTGGCGTAGCGCAGCGGACGACCGACACAGGCCAGGCGCAGCAGATACTCGCCGGTGAAGAGGATGGTGAAAAACCACTCTGCCGCCGAGAGATACAGGCCATAGCTGGCCCGAAAACTGCCGACACTCTCAAGGATGACCGTTATGACGCTGCCAATAATACTGACGATCAGCAGCACGTCAAACCCCTTGCCAGCCAGGGTGTCGGCTTCAAAGATAATCTCGTGCAGTCGGGCACGCAGGCCTTGGGGCTGGCTCTTGTCCATGGTCACCAAGCTGGTTTAGGTTCCTTAACGTAAAGAGTTGCCTGAAAATCTCCTGATCACTGCGCCTGTTCCTTTTGGTGGGTGACATTCTCATCCCACTCCACAAAGGCCTCATACTCGGCATGAATGGGCTGCCGATCCTGTTTCGCCACCAGGGCGCAGTAGGCGGCGATCTCGGCATGTTTCCGTTTAAAGCCCGCTAACTCCTTCACCTGACCGTCAGACAACCCCTTGTAATCATTCATCTTGGTGCCGTAATAAGTAAAAAGCACCGCTGGCCCCACCAAAAGCCCCAAGGCCACGTTTTCCAGCATTTCACTCTGCTGCGCTTCCGAAAGAATCCCATAGGCAATCAAGATCAGCCCGCAAACCGCCAAAGCCAAAAGCACAATGGAGGCCCGGAGATGCTTGCCCCGGTCCCGAAATATATCCGCCGGCGGCTTACCGGCAATGTCGATCTTCATAAATCCCTCCTCCGGGGTCAGGTCTTGCAAAACGACATTTTGAGCTCTTTCGCCATCAGGGCAGAACCGTTAAGTACAAAAAAAAGATCCGAGCCTTTAACAAGCTCGGATCTTTTTTTGTTTCAGCCTTACTTCATGACCTGTTCCACAGCAACGGCAACGGACACCGAGGCCCCCACCATGGGATTGTTACCCATGCCGATGAGGCCCATCATTTCCACATGGGCTGGCACCGATGAGGAGCCTGCGAACTGGGCATCGGAGTGCATGCGGCCCATGGTGTCGGTCATCCCGTAAGAGGCGGGTCCGGCACCCATGTTGTCGGGATGCAGGGTACGGCCTGTGCCTCCGCCCGAGGCCACTGAGAAATACTTCTTTCCGGCCTGCTGGCATTCCTTCTTGTAGGTGCCCACCACCGGGTGCTGAAAACGGGTGGGGTTGGTGGAGTTGCCGGTGATGGAAACATCCACCCCCTCATGATGATTGATGGCCACTCCTTCGCGCACATCATCAGCCCCATAGCACTTGACCTTGGCCCGTTCGGCAGAGGAGTACGGAGTCTCCTTGACGATGGTCAGCTTACCGGAAGCGTAATCAAAGCTGGTCTGGACATGGGTGAAACCGTTGATCCGGGAGATGATCTGGGCCGCGTCCTTGCCCAGTCCGTTCAGGATTACCCGCAAGGGTTTCTGACGGGCCTTGTTGGCGGAACGGGCTAGGCCGATGGCTCCCTCGGCGGCGGCAAAAGATTCGTGGCCAGCCACAAAGGCAAAACATTCGGTCTCTTCAAGGAGCAGCATGGAAGCAAGGTTACCGTGGCCGATGCCCACCTTGCGATCATCGGCCACCGAACCGGGGATGCAAAAAGACTGCAGCCCCAGACCAAGGGTTTTGGCAATATCCGAGGCCACAACCTGCCCTTTCTTGATGGCAATGGCGGCGCCGGTAATATAGGCCCAGCAGGCGTTTTCAAAACAGATCGGCTGCACTTCGCGGACCAGCTCATAGATGTCCAACCCCTTGTCCTTGCAAATCTTTTCGGCATCTTCCAGGGAGGCGATGCCGTATTCTTCAAGAAGAGGAGTGATCTGGTTTATTCTTCGTTCATAACTTTCAAAAAGTGCCATTTATGTCTCTCCTACTTCCTATTCGTGTCTCGGGTTGATGGTTTTTACCGCATCCGCCAACCGGCCATATGTGCCTGTAGACTTGGCGAGTGCCTCTTTGGGGTCAGTGCCCTTGGCGATCATCTCCATCATTGGTCCCATGCGGACGAACTCGTAGCCGATGATTTCTTCGTTATCGTCAAGTCCCAACTTGGTAACGTACCCTTCGGCCATTTCTAAATACCTCGGCCCTTTGGCCTTGGTGGAGTACATGGTGCCGATAACGCTTCTGAGTCCCTTGCCAAGGTCCTCAAGGCCAGCGCCCACCGGCAGCCCCCCTTCAGAAAAGGCGGTCTGGGTCCGACCGTAGCTGATCTGTAGAAACAGTTCCCGCATGGCAACGTTGATGGCGTCACATACCAAATCGGTGTTTAGCGCCTCAAGAATGGTCTTGCCAGAAAGAATTTCGGCGGCCATGGCAGCCGAATGAGTCATCCCCGTGCACCCAATTGTTTCGATCAGGGCTTCTTCGATGATCCCATTTTTAACGTTGAGGGTGAGTTTACACGCCCCCTGCTGGGGAGCGCACCAGCCCACGCCGTGGGTGAGCCCTGAGATATCACTGATTTCCTTGGCCTGCACCCAAGCCCCTTCCTGGGGAATGGGCGAAGGGCCGTTGTTCGGTCCTTTCGCCACGCAGACCATTGATTTAATTTCGGGTGAGTACTCCATTGTTCAGCTCTCCTTGTTCATGCAGTTATTTTTGTGAAAACTTTCGGTTTGAATGTTGCCCGTTATTGATGACACGAAACTTTCCGCCGTGATCAGATGGACATGAGGCATGGATACATTTTCAAGATCGATTTTCTGAAGTTTGGACAATATCATCAATTAGCATAGATGCGCTCATAGTTCCAGCAGTATTAGCGGTGGCGAGGTCCGATCATCCCAAGCAACATCGCAAGTAACCATAAAGATGGTCTACCAATCTTAAACCTGAGACTCTTTTGCCTGGAGATGGGCCAGAACCAGTTTTATTTCACCATAGGAATAATCATCACCCAGACCCTTTTTTATTTGACCGTAGGTCTGCCCATCTCTTTCAGCGATTTTCTGTTCGATTAGCTGTTGTTTTTCATTGGATAGCAGTTTGTCGATTGCCAATTCTCCATTGGCAACAAAGGCTGTCAAATGCACTTCAATGGTTGAGATATTTAATCCCCGCTCTTTGGCAATTTCGGCCATGGTCAGACCCTTTTGCAACAGATCAAAACTGATTTGCTTGGTCTCTCCTGGCGGCTTCGTTTTGCTGTTTGCTTCACCATGGTTTTGCGTCCCGGACATGGTTTTGGGGCTTGGCAGGGTCACGTCCTTAATCTTATGTTTTTGGCGATAAGCAACCACCATGGCAAGCAACGGGGCCCCATATTTTTCAGCAGTCCTTTTCCCCAGACCCTTGATCATTTTTAATGAGGTCAAATCGTTGGGCAAGGTGACGGCAATCTGGATCAGGATTTTCTGATGGAGAATCCGGTAATGGGGAACTTCTTCCACGGCTGCTTGCTTGCTGCGCCAGTCCTTTAATTCTTGGAAAAGTTCAGGATGATCGATATCTGATTCCAGGTACTGCGATGATTGTTTTTTCGATCTAGCCACTGATACCGATTGGACCTCGGCGGCTGAGATTGCCCGCAGGTAAAGATGAAGATCAAAGCCGTTCCGGCAGGATTTCACCACTGCCAGCTTGACCATGAATTCCTTTTGCAGTTGTTTGATCGCTTCTTGGCACCGTTTCCGCAGCTCTTGGTTATCGGACTCAATGATTATCTCTGTGACCAACGGCCCCAGAATGGTCTCAAGCTTTTCTTGAAAATAGGCTGAAGCCTTAATGGTGCGTTCCTTTAAGACCTCATCCTCTTCAGGCAGCCCCCCGGCAACAAAGAGCTTGCTCAGTTGCCGTTTAAAATTTTCACCCACAACGAAGATTTCCTTCACGGCTCGGTCGCGCAATTCATCCTGATCGCCTCCCCCCGATACCCTGATGACCTGTCCGTTCTGCGCCAGAATGTTCAGTAAACCGTAGAGGCGCAAGCTTAGAGGCTTAAAATCAAAGCATTGACTGAGCAATCGTTGCTGATAGGAAGTTTTGGCAACGATCAACTGTTCAGGAGTGGGCTGATTTTGGATCGCCAGCTCCGTAAATTGCATGACCGTACGGTCTGTTTTCACCGCTTGCAAAGAGATTGGCGAACTGAGAACAATCCCTTCCAAGGTCTTGCAGCGGCTCAAGGCCACGTATACCTGACCATGGGCAAACGCTGCCCCAGCATCAATGACCACCCTGCTAAAGGTCAAGCCTTGACTCTTGTGGATGGTTATTGCCCAAGCAAGCTTTAAGGGATGCTGAATAAAGAAACCGACCTTATCTTCGGTGATCTCGTTGCTCTCCTGATCCAGCTGATACTTGATGTTCTCCCAAGTAACCGGCTCAACCTTGATCTCCTCCCTGTCACCTTCACATTGCACCCAGATCGTCTCGTTGATAATGCGGGTTATTTTGCCGATTTTACCGTTATAGTAGAGCTTTTCGGGAGAAGAGTCGTTACGCACAAACATCACCTGGGCACCGTTCTTGAGCTCCAAAGAGGCCTGGGTTGGATAAGCGTATTCAGGGAAATCACCTTCGATCAGGGCCTGAAAGCTGCGCGACTTACCCGCCACCTCCTTCAGCCTGGCCTGGTTGATGGTATCGGCCTGTCGATTGTGAGTACAGAGGGTGATGTAACCCTGATTTTTATCGCTGGGGGAGAACTTGGGTTGATAACGCTGATTGAGTTCCGCCAAACTTTGCCCATCAAGGTTATTATCCCGCACCCGGTTGAGTAGTTGGATGAAATGATTATCGGATTGCCGATAGATGTGTTTCAGGGCAATGGTCGCCAATGGGGTTTTAGCCAGAGCTTGGCAACTGAAAAAATAAGGCGACTGGTAATGATCGCGCAGCAGACGCCATTCATCATCCTTCACCACCGGTGGCAGCTGATGCAGATCACCAATCATGAGTAGTTGCACGCCCCCGAAAGGCTGATCGTTGCGGCGATAACGGCGCAAGACCGTGTCCACCCCATCAAGGAGGTCAGCTCGCACCATACTGATTTCATCGATCACCAAGAGATCAAGGCTGACGATAATATTTTTCTTTTCCTTTCGAAACCGCCGCTGCCGATCAGTCCCGTAGGCCTCACTGCCCGGAACCATAGGCCCAAAAGGCATCTGAAAAAACGAATGCAGGGTTACGCCACCGGCATTGATAGCTGCCACCCCGGTGGGCGCAGTAATAATCATCCGTTTGGAGGTATTCTCTTTTAAGGACCGCAGGAATGTGGTTTTTCCGGTGCCAGCCTTACCGGTTAGAAAAACCGAGGTGTCGGTGTTCTTGATATAATCAGCGACAAGTTGCAGTTCGAGATTTGTTGTTTCCATACTGTTTTTTTATCGCTCAGACCCTTTGATGTCAAAGAAACTCTGTTACTTCAGGGTCACCGACAAGTCAGTTGGGCCACCAGTGTAAATGCAAGAAGGGGCAATCCAGCTTACACTGAACAGCCCCTTTTTATGATATGCTATGGACAAAACAGAGGCAGGCCTTAGCAACCCCCGGTTTCACGGACAGACACTAGTTAAGCAACGTTTTGCAAAACTTCATCTTATGCCGGGCTTACATAATCCAGCGTCTATCTTGCTTAATAATTCTTATCGGCATAGGCCAGCCAACCACCGGCCATGACCAGATCCTTGTCAAAGGAGTTCAGGGTGAAGTCAAAAGAGGCTTCCTTGTCTCCTTTGGCGATGAGTTTGCCGTTCTCAACATCAACAGCCACGGTCACCGCGTCACCCAAGGAGAAGAGGATATTCAGGTCTTCCTTGGATAACTCGATGGCCAGCATCCCGCAGTTGAACATGTTCTGCCGGAAGATACGGGCGAAGGACTGACCAATCACCACGTTGATGTCATTAACCTCAAAAACCCACACCGCATGTTCGCGGGAAGAGCCGCAACCAAAGTTGGCGCGGGTGATGATCACCGCCGCCTCATGGGCGGTGTCGGAGTTGGGGTCAAAACCGCCCAATTTCAGGTCTTCCAGCATATAGGGTTGGAGGGCCATCTTGGTATTCTCGGTGAGATACTTGGCCGGGATGATCTCGTCGGTATTAATATCATTTCTGTCCAGAAAAAGGGCTGGACCGCCGAATTCTTTCATAACTTCCTCCGTTAACGGTCAGAGACCGGATTACAGCATTTTCCGCGGATCGGTGATGTGGCCGGCCACGGCGGTGGCAGCGGCGCACAGGGGGCTCATCAGGTGGACGATGCCGCCCTTGCCCATCCGACCGTTGAAATTACGGTTGGTGGTGGAGGCGCAGATCTCGCCCTCGGCCAAGACCCCATTACTCATCCCCAAACAGGCGCCGCAGGTGGGATTGGTGACGCAGAAGCCAGCGTCCATAAAGATCTTGATGATCCCCTCTTCCATGGCTTGGGAATATACCTTAGGGGTGGCGGGTGAAACAATACCGCGCACGGTGGCAGCAATCTTATGATTCTTCAAGATCTTGGCCGCCTCGCGCAGATCCTCAATGCGACCATTGGTACAGGAACCGATATAGACCTGATCCACCGGGGTGCCCTGCATAGCGGTGACATCCTTCACCTCGTCGGGCTTGTAACCAAAGGTGACCTGAGGAACCAGATCAGTAACATCGATGTTCATCTCCTTGGCGAAAACGGCATCGTCGTCCGAATGCCATTTGGCAAAATCGTTGATGGCGGCATCGATATTGGGGTAGTCGTCCTGAATAAAAGGCCAGAGATACTCAGCGGTAACCTGATCCGGCATGCATACCCCGCAGGTGCCGCCCGCTTCAATGGCCATATTACAGAGGGTCATCCGTGATTCCATGGACATCTGCTCAACCACCGGGCCGACAAACTCCATCACCATATCGGTGGCACCGTTGACCGTGAGTTCCTTGATGATCTTGAGAATCACGTCTTTGGCGTATACCCCAGCCGGCATGGTGCCGGTAACGTTGATCCGCATGGTTTCCGGCAGGCGGAAGGAACAGACCCCTTTCAGGATTCCCACTTCAAGATCAGTGGTGCCCACCCCGGCTGCGAAGGCACCGAAAGCCCCGTGGGTGCAGGTATGGGAGTCGCCCATGATCACCGTGTAACCGGGGCGCACAAAGCCCTTTTCAGGAAAGAGGGCATGACAAACGCCGTTATCGCCAATATCGAAGAAATCCTTGATCTTGTGGCGACGGGCCCAATCCCGGAGGATTTTAGCTTGCAGGGCGGTCTTGGAATCCTTGGAAGGGGTAACGTGATCAATCACCACTTTCAGCTTATCGGGATCAAAGACTCGATCCATGCCCCGCGCTTCCAGGTCTGTGACAGCGATGGGGGTGGTAATCTCATGACACATGACCACATCAAGATCCAGAACCACGTTCTGCTCCGATGGGTTATCCCGGCGATGGGCATCAAAAATCTTCTGGGCGATGGTTTTACCCATGATACATAAACCTCCTGTAAAATATAACAGCGCCCCGATAAGGGACGCACGGTCAAAACGTGTCGTCTCTGTAATATTTCAGACAGTTCAACAAGTGTTATTAATTGATGATCTTTTAAACAGCCTCGTCGCCAAGGTCAAATAAAAAATTAACAAACCACCCTTCTCAACCTTCGTAAACGTCTGTCTTTACCGCCGCAATGTTAGCGAAAGGTAGCCGTTGTTTACAAGTATATAACAAAGCCATAGTCCTTTCGTGGGCAAAGCAACCTATTTCACTCAAACTTTTATTTGACCTCTGCAACAGGAAAGAATAAATTAGCTCATTCATTTCTTGTGCTCAGGCCATCGCCAATTTAAGGTTGCATATAGGGCAACCAGATGACCGCCCGACCTTGTAATTGCTCACTATTCTGCGATACCGTAAAATTGTATCGACAATGCAGGCACAAAACATCAGATTATGACGATGACCAGAATCGACTATACCAGCGAGTCTTTACAAGCTTCCCGGCAAGTAACCATTGAGCTTATCCTGGAGATAACGGCCTCTGATTACCCTGGGGCCTTGGATTTGACCAAGAACCTCTTTGCTGACCTAACCCGCCTTTTCGCAGGCCAATGGCCAGACTATGAGTCATGTCAGGTTGGTTATCACACCCTTGACCACGCCTTGGACGTGGCCTTGGCCACCGCTCGAATGATCTCCGGTTGGCAAAAGTCCCAAGGCAACACTCCCATCCCGGAGCACCTTTTTTTGAGCGGGGTGGCGGCGGCATCCTTCCATGATGCTGGGTTCATGAAAGAAAAAGGGGATGATGCCGGTTACGGCGGCAAATACACTTACACCCACGTCCCGCGTAGTATGACCATTGCCGAAAAATACCTAACCGATAAGCACTGGCCTGCCCAGGCGATTTCCATTACCGCCAAAACCATTTCTCTCACCGAATTTCACCAACGCCCCAACCTCACCGGCCTCTTTGCAAATCGTACCGAAGAAGCGGTGGCCTGCATGGTCGCCACCGCCGATCTGGTCGCTCAGATGGCCGACATCGATTACATGAAACGAATCAGTAATCTGTTTGACGAATTTGAGGAGGCATACGAATTCGAAGGCCGTGATAGCCTTTCCCAGCGTGGTGTCTATCTCTTTAATTCCGCTCAGGAAATGATCGATGGAACCATCGGTTTCTACGAAAATTTCGTCTTGCCCCGCCTTAAGGATCTCGGGCGGATGGACAAATTTTTAATCGCCTTTTTCGGTGAGGGGCGAAATCTTTATTTTGAAAACATCACCGCCAACCTCACCGCCCACCTGATCGGTAAAGCTGGTCAGCGTCGTCGCTTAGGTGAAATTTTGGAAGATCTGGGCGTGGTCAGTGATGAGCAGATCAAAAAGGCGCTGGGTCAACAACGCAACACCCCCCGCATTGAACCCCGCCAGATGAACGATCTTCTTCTACAATGGGTTGACCAACAACTCCCCAACAAAGGCTTGGGAGATATCCTCATTGAAATGAAGGCCATCTCGCCTGCTGATTTGCGGAAAGGATTATTATCGCAGTTCCTGCCGCCGGATCTCGCCAACAAGCTTACCGGTGCAGAGTGGCGCACCATGCTTGAAATCTCCCTCCTACTCCAGCACCTACATATAAACCCCTGGCTGCTGGGGCAGATCATGGAAATGATCACCGAAATGTTCCATTGCGAGGCTGGAACCATTCTTCTTGCCAGCCCGGATCGACAGGGGTTGGTGGTGATGATGCCCAGTGGTCTCAACAAGGATATGCAACGAGGCGATCTTGTTCCCGTTGACAAGGGGCTGGCGGGATGGGTTTTCAGCCATGGCAAACCAACCATGGTTTCCGACCAACAGCTGGCAGCCACCATCGGTAGAGAATCAGGTTCAGCCATTGCCGTACCTCTCTACCTCACCGGTTCATGCCTCGGGGTGGTGGAATTATTCAATAAACATAATGTCGACTTCAATGAACATGACTTGGCAATTCTGGTTCTGCTGGCAGGGATGATTGGTAACACCCTTGAAATCGCCGTCACCGGTTTCCGCCCCAAGTAAATAACCCCTCATTCCTTCCCTTCACTTTGCACCCCGGAGTCAGCCAGATGGCAAAGAACCGTTTCCCTACCACCATTCTAATCTTTACTTTAATGATCAGCTTGCTTTCCGGTGCCGTCAACTCTAGCCAAGCAGCCCATGGGGTGAGTATTGACGGAGTTCTTAAGTATCCAGCCGATTTTAAGCAATTCGATTACACCTCGGCGGCGGCAACTAAAGGCGGCGATCTGGTCTTGAGCGGGATGGGCAGTTTCGACAAGATGAATCCCTTCACCCTCAAGGGCCAAGAACCGGCGGGACTGAACCAACTGGTCTTTGAAACCTTGGCCACCCCCAGCCTGGACGAACCCTTTGCCGCTTACGGTCTCATCGCCAAAGATATTGTTCTGGCTGATGACAAACTGTCAGTGACCTACACCATCAACGAAAAAGCCAGATTCTCGGACGGGACACCCATTACCCCGGAAGATGTGAAATTCTCACTGGATACCCTTAAAAGTGAGGCCGCCCACCCTTTCTATCATGCCTATTTTCAGGATATCAGTGGCGCCGAAGTGCTTGATAAACACCGGGTGCGTTTTCATTTTGCCCGGCGCAACCGCGAGTTGCACATGATCGCCAGTGGCATGCCGGTTTTCTCCAAAACCTTTTACACCAAACACCCTTTTGACTCACCGACCCTGACCCCGCCCATTGGCTCCGGCCCCTATGTTGTCGACAAGGTTAACCCCGGCAAATCAATCAGTTACAAAAGAAACCCAGATTACTGGGCAAGGAATCTCAATGTCCGCCGGGGGATGTTCAACTATAACCGGATCACCTATAAGTACTATAAGGATCAGATTGTCTCGGTGGAGGCTTTCAAGGCCCATGACTTCGATTTCATGGCCGTTTATATGGCCAAACAGTGGGTTCGCGATCTCAGCGGTCCCAAATTCAAGGATGGCCGCGTGGTCAAAAAGATGCTTACCCATCACAACGACGCTGGCATGCAGGGGTTTGTGATGAACCTCAGGCGGCCATTGTTCAAAGACCTGAAGGTGCGAGAAGCGTTGTCTCTGGCCTTTGACTTTGAATGGGCCAACGCCACCCTATTTTTTAATCAGTACACCCGTTCAAACAGCTTCTTCAGCAATTCGCCCTTGGCTGCACAAGGATTGCCCTCTGGCCTTGAACTTGAGTACCTGACCCCGTTTAAAGACCAACTACCGCTGGAAGTTTTCACCAAACCACTGCTTGCGCCTTCCACCACCAAGCCAAACTCCCTACGCGGCAACCTGCGCCAAGCCAAAAAACTTCTCAATCAGGCCGGATGGGCGATTAAAGACGGCAAACTCACCAATAAAGAAGGCCAACCCTTAACCTTTGACATCATGCTGGCCTCGCCTTCCTTCGAGCGAGTGATCGCCCCCTACGCCCAGAATCTTGCCAAACTGGGCATCACCGCCACCTACCGCACCATCGACTCAGCCCTCTATTACCGCCGCTTAAGAAGTTTCGATTTTGACATGACCGTCAACGTCTTCGGCCAGTCACAGTCACCTGGCAATGAGCAACGCAACTACTGGCACTCATCAAGCGCCGACCAGGAAGGCTCCAACAATATCATCGGCATCAAAAACCCGGTGGTGGACAAGTTGGTCGAGAAGATCATCTACGCCGAGAAACAGGTGGAAATCACCGCCGCTTGCCACGCCTTAGACCGCGTGCTCTGGCATAACCATTACGTAGTCCCCAACTGGTACTCGGCCAAACACCGCGTAACCTACTGGAACATCTTCAATCAACCCCAAACCATGCCCCTCTACTACAGCCCGGATCAAATCCTGATGACCTGGTGGCTGAAGTAATTCCTGGGTGTGAGGCGTGAAGGATGAGGAGTGAGTGAACATCTAAAATGCATTGTCGCCACCCACGAAGAACGCTAAAGTAAGCAGCAACTCCTCTGAAAACCACTGAACACGGAAACCATGGCCGCCTATATCCTCCGCCGTTTATTGTTGATGATCCCCACCCTGTTTGGGATTATGCTCATCACCTTCACCGTCACCCAATTCGTACCGGGTGGGCCGGTGGAGCGGATGATTGCCCAACTAAAGGGCCACAGCGGTGGTGAAGTAAGAATCAGCACCTCCGCCGACCTCTACCAAGGCGACAAAGGCCTTGACCCCGAACGAGTGGAACAGCTCCGCAAACTTTACGGTTTCGACAAGCCGCCGGTGGCGCGCTTCCTGCGGATGATGAAAAACTATCTGGTCTTTGATTTCGGCGATTCTTATTACCACCACCAAAGCGTAGTGAATCTGGTGATCTCAAAGCTGCCGGTGTCCATGTCGCTGGGGTTGTGGTCGTTTCTAATCGTTTACGGAACCTGCATCCCACTGGGGATTGCTAAAGCAGTGCGGGACGGCTCTCGTTTCGACGTTGCCACCAGTTCCTTCATTCTCATCGGTTACGCCATCCCTGGCTTTGTGCTGGCCATCGCCCTTATCGTTCTCTTTGGCGGCGGCAGTTTTTGGTCCATCTTCCCCTTGCGCGGATTGGTTTCCGACAACTGGGGCGATCTCCCCTTAATGAGTAAAATCCTCGACTACCTCTGGCACATGGTGCTCCCCATCATCTCCAGCACCTTGGGTAGCCTGGCAGTGATGACCCTACTCACCAAGAACAGTTTTCTGGAAGAGATCCACAAACAGTATGTCCTCACCGCCCGAGCCAAAGGGCTGGAGGAAAACCGGGTTCTCTACCGACATATCTTCCGAAACGCCATCATCCCCATCATCACCGGCTTTCCCGGCTCCTTTATCACCGCCTTTTTCACCGGCAGCCTACTCATTGAAACGATTTTTTCATTGGATGGGATGGGGTTGCTTGCTTACGAGTCAATCCTCAATCGCGACTACCCGGTGGTTTTGGGTACCCTCTACTTCTTCACCATCATCGGCCTGATCTCCCGCCTGCTTTCTGATTTGAGCTACGTGATGGTTGACCCCCGGATCACCTTTGACGGCATGGAGTCGCAGTGATGAAGGGGCAAACCAACAGCCTTTGGCAACGGCGCTGGCGTCGTTTCAAGCAGAACCGGCGCGGTTATTACAGCCTGATCCTGTTTACGATTCTCTTCACCTTGAGCCTCTTTGCCGAGGGGTTGAGCAACGACAAACCATTCTTGATCTCTTACCATGGCGACTTATACACCCCTATTTTCATAGAGTATCCGGAAACCACCTTTGGCGGCGACTTTGCCACCGAGGCCGACTACCGCGACCCATATATCCTTGACAAGATCACCGCCGACGGTAACTGGGCCTTGTTTCCGCCCAACCCACACAGTTTTTCATCAATAAATACCGAACTCACCGTGCCGGTGCCATCAGCGCCCACCAAGGTCAACTTGCTGGGTACCGACGATCGGGGCCGAGACGTGCTGGCAAGGCTGATCTACGGCTTCAGACTCTCGGTTCTCTTCGGCATGGCCCTGACAATCATCGGCACCGTGGTGGGAATCATCGCCGGGGCAATCCAAGGGTATTTCGGCGGCAAAACAGATCTCGCCATCCAGCGTTTTATCGAAGTGTGGGGCGCCATGCCGGAGCTATATCTCTTGATTATCTTCGCGGCGATCTTCAAGCCCAGCATTACCCTCCTTCTCATTCTACTCTCGCTGTTTGGATGGATGGGTTTAAGCGACTACGTACGGGCCGAATTCCTGAAAGGCCGCAACCTGGACTATATCAAAGCGGCCAAAGCTCTGGGAGTTGGCAACTTTACCATCATGTACCGACATTTACTGCCCAATGGCATGACCCCGGTGATCACCTTTCTCCCTTTTCGGATGTCCGGCTCCATTCTGGCCCTGACCAGCCTTGATTTCCTGGGCCTGGGGGTGCCGCCGCCCACCCCATCACTGGGAGAACTGCTGGCGCAAGGCAAGAGTAATATCGAAGCCTGGTGGCTATCACTATCCACCTTTGTCGTTCTGGTGGGCACCCTGATTTTGTTAATTTTCATCGGCGAAGCGTTGCGTGAGGCCTTTGATCCAAGGAAGGTATAAAGTCAAGGACTGAGGTGCGAGGTTCAATCACTCAGCCCTCAGTATTCTAACCTCAGTCCCCTAACCTCTAACCCTGAAAAAACATGCTTCTTGAACTAAAAAACCTCTCCGTAAGCTTTGCCACCGAATCCGGCCCCGAGCAGGTGCTGGATCGGGTTTCCTTTGCCATGGCCGAGGGCGAAACCATGGCTTTGGTGGGCGAATCAGGTTCCGGCAAATCGGTGACCGCCCTCTCCATCCTGCGCTTGCTGGAGACGGTGGCCTCGGTTACGAACAGCGGCGAGATTTTATTTGCTGGTCAAGATCTCCTTCATCTTCCCAAGCCTGCCCTGCGTAAGCTTCGTGGCAACCGCATCGCCATGATCTTCCAGGAACCCATGACCTCCATGAACCCTGTCTATTCGGTGGGCGATCAGTTGATGGAGCCCCTTATCGTTCATCAAAATCTAAGCAAGGAACAGGCAAGAGTTCGGGCCATAGAACTGCTAGATCGCACTGGCATCCCTGATCCAGGACAACGGCTGGCAAGTTTCCCCCATCAACTCTCCGGCGGCCAGCGGCAACGGGTGATGATCGCCATGGCCTTGGCCTGTAAACCGAAGCTATTGATCGCCGATGAGCCCACCACCGCCCTTGACGTCACCATTCAGGCCCAGATCCTCGAACTAATCAAGGATGTTCAACAAGAACTGGGCATGGCGGTGCTATTGATCACCCATGACCTCAACATGGTGCGCAAGATCGCGGATCATGTGCATATCATGCATCAAGGGAAAATCGTCGAAACAGGCCCCACCGCAACGGTGATGAACAACCCGCAAGATCCATACACCATCAAGCTGCTGAATAGCGTCCCCAAAGGCAAGGCCGCCGCCAAGGCAGAGCGGCCACTGATAATGGAAGTGAACGATCTAAAATGCCATTTCCCCATCAAGGCCGGTTTCCTGAGACGGACGGTGGGAACGATAAAGGCGGTGGATGGGGTGGGCCTCACCGTTCGTGAAGGAACCACCTATGGGATTGTCGGCGAATCAGGTTCGGGCAAGACCACCCTGGGGATGTGTATCCTGCGGCTCACCGGCTGCCGGGGCAGTATCGTCTATAAGGGTCGGGACTTGCTGACCTGCTCCAACAAGGAGATGCGTCCGCTCAGGAAGGAACTGCAGGTGGTTTTTCAAGACCCCTTTTCCTCATTATCGCCAAGACTGACCATCGAGCAGATCATCGCTGAGGGGTTACAAGTGCACAACATCGGTGGCAACCGAGCCGAGCGCAGACAGATCGTCGAGGACACCTTGACAGAAGTGGGGTTGGATCCGGCCATGGCTGACCGCTACCCCCACGAATTCTCCGGCGGCCAGCGACAGCGAATCGCCATTGGTCGCGCTGTGGCCCTGCGTCCCAAACTGGTGATATTAGATGAACCCACCAGCGCTCTGGACATGACCGTCCAAGCCCAGATCATCGCCCTGCTTAAACGATTGCAGGAAACCTACCAAATGACCTACATCTTTATCTCCCACGACCTGCGTACCGTCCGCGCTCTGGCTGACGACATCGCGGTGATGCAGAATGGCCGCATCGTTGAAGCAGGCCCGGCTCAACAAATCTTCACAGACCCGCAACATCCCTATACCAAAACCCTGTTTGCCGCTGCCTTTGATCTGGCCGTGGCCAATGGTTCTTGAAATATTCACCTCACCGCATAAAAAAAATCACTTCTAAGCTTTCATATCATCCATGTAGTCCCTATATTATACTTATATGCTTCTTTAAAAGAGATCACCTTAGGCCGGGAGGAAGACAATGACCAGCATCAACCAGACCTCATCACCGACACAAGCATTAAAAACACAGCAAACGCAATTCATGCAGGAGATGGCCACCAAAAAGAAGGGCGAAGCCCCCCCCAACGCAAAACGTATGGATGAGGTGGTCGCTGGGATCAAAGCCAGACGCATGGAGTCGCTGCTCAGTACCGCGACCGAAGCGAAGAAAACCTTTGCCTGGCAAAGCGGAATCAAGGAACGCGCGGCAGCACAGGGTTTCGATCTTGAGCAACTTGAATACAACGGTCGACCACTCACCGAACTGACTCCTGAGGAAGCAACCGATCTGGTGGCTGAAGACGGTTATTTCGGAGTTGATCAGACTGCGCAACGCCTTGCCGATTTTGTTATCAAAGGCGGCGGTGATGACCTGCAAAGATTGCAGGCTGGCAGAGAAGGCATCAACCGAGGCTTTAATGAAGCAGAAAAGATCTGGGGAGGCAAATTACCGGAAATCAGCTACCAGACCATGGAAAAGGCCCTGAGCATGATTGATGCCAAGATTCAGGAACTTGGTGGCGGGACGGTGGTTGATGTACAGGCCTGATGATGGCCAAAACTATTATTCCACCCAGGCAAAAAGCTTAACCATACCTACGTGCAGGTTTATGCCGTAAATTGTAATTGAATATGCATTTCCCTTATGTTTTAATCGTTTAGGTAGACGACGGTCACCAAGCCTTACTTTGGGACAGATATGCATATCGAGCCAACGACCCTGATTTTCACCATTTCTCTCGTTATCGGCATTAGCGCCGGTCTTGTCATGCACCGCGCAGATTATTGCGTTGCCGGCATGTTCCGCGACGCAATAATGTTCCGTCATACCTTCATGATCCGCGCTCTCTTCCTCCAGATCGTGGTCACCATGATCCTGTTTGAAGTCTTGCGCCAGTCTGGGGCGCTACCCTTTTACCCCTTTCCCCTGATCGGCAAACCTTCCCTTGCCAACCTCATCGGCGGTGTTGTCTTCGGCATCGGCATGGTCCTTGCCGGTGGCTGCGTGGTGGGTACCCTTTACAAGATGGGATCAGGAAGCGTCACCAGCATTTTTGCCTTCGTCGGTCTGCTTGTCGGCAGTGGCCTGTATCCAGAAATCCACCCGAGTTGGGCGGCTTTCACTAAAGCGACCATCCTTGCCGACGCCGTTACCGTGCCGCAGTTACTGGGCATCAACCCCACCGTAATGGTCGCAGTGGTTGCCGTCCCGGCCATCTTCATTCTTCACCATTGGCGACAACAACATCTCTGGGACAACGACTCCGTGGTCGCAGGCTACATTCAACCATGGAAAGCAGCCCTCATCATCTCCTTGCTTGGTACGATTTCCTATGTTCTCCTCGGGATGCCGTTGGGGATCAGCACCACCTACACCAAGATTGCGGCCATCATCGAGAACCTCTTCATCCCCGAGCATGTCAGTGGCGTCGCCTACTTTCAAGGCGTACCCCTCAATGTTTTCCACCAACTCCTCGACACCCCCTTGCGCGGCGGCGCTGGCCCGGCCTTGGATAGCATATGGGACATCCAGTTTCCGCTGATCATCGGCATCACCGGCGGTAGCGCATTCTCTGCCGTTATGCTTGGGGAATTCGCCATTCGCTACAAGGTACCCGGCCAACAATTAATTACCGCCCTTCTGGGCGGTGCCATCATGGGCTTTGCTTGCCGCATGGGGGCTGGCTGCAACATTTGGCATCTGATGGGGGGAATCCCCATCTTCGCCATCCGCAGCTTGCTTTTTCTACTTGGTTTGCCCTTGGGCACTTGGGTGGGCGGAAAAATTCTCTTCCAACTTCTCAGCAAACAAAATAACTGTTCCTGCCGATAAGGAATGATAATGACCGAAATCAGCACCGCAAAAGAAATTATGATCGACACTAGAGGACAGGTTTGCCCTTCCACCCTCTTGGTCACCCTGCAACAACTTAACCTACACAGAAATGCCCTCAAAGAGGGACAGGTAATCATCAAAATCATGACTGACCACCGCCATTCCACGGCAACCATCCCCAATGCAGTCAAAAACATGGGCTATGATGTGCAGGTAAGCAAGCAAAAAGGATATTACGAGATCCTCGTCGGCCACCCACTTCCCCCCAACGAGCAAGCATGAAATACCAACAATTAATCAAGGCGATCCGCAAGGCAAGTCAAGATCTGGATGCACCGTTACCGAATCTTGACAGCGCTGGTGATGTTGGGGAATTGCTGGACAGCATCAACTCGCTGATCCTTGCAAATCGTGCCTTGCTTTGTAAAAATAGCAAGGCTAATCACTACATCCGCAAAAAAACCAACCAGTTGCTTGATGTTATCGGCACCATCCCCCTGAAGCCGGAAGAACTGGAAGACGATATCCTCATCACCATGGATCCCATTGGCGTGGTGGCCGAATCCTTCATCCAAATCCTCGAACACCAGCGGGAAACTAACAAGAAACTTGAACTGACCATGGAAGAGATCAAGGCGATCTTTGATGCGGTGGGCTGTAGCGTGCTGGTGGTTGACGAAAACATGCATATTCAGGCGTATAACGATCATGCCCAGCGCCTATTTACGGATTTTAAGGGTGAATGGAAAGGCACCTCCTGCCATGAAATTGTTTGCCGCGACAGCCGTCTGCAACAGGAATGCCCTTTCCGCAAGGTTCTCGACAGCGGCCAGCCCGTGCACTTCCCTGACTGGCCGGTACGTGAACGCTTCTTCGACATTGTCGCCACTCCAGTGAAAAACAAGGAGGGCAAGGTTGTTTACGGTGTTCTTCTCTATCACGATATAACCTTTCAGAAACAGGCTGCCAACGCCATTGCCGCAGAAAAAGAACAACTGGCCGTCACTTTGCGCAGTATTGCCGAAGGGGTTATCACCACCGATGTGGATGGCAATATCGTCTTGATGAACCGCATCGCCGAAAAACTAACCGGCTGGACACAACAAAAAGCACACGCTAAACCTTCTTGCGAGGTTTTTTGGATTGTTGATGAGAAAAAACGCTCCAGCTGCATTAATCTTCCCAGAGACGTGATGGTGGAAGGGAAAAGCATCGCCATTACCGACGATACAGTTCTCATCGCCCGCGACGGTTATGAACGCCTAATCTCGGCCAATGCGGCGCCGATCTACGATCATGATCAGGAAATTATCGGCGTGGTCATGGTTTTTCGTGACATCACTGCCGAAAAAAGAGTGGAAGAAGAACTTCTTAACGCTCGCCGCATCGAATCTCTAGGTATTCTTGCCGGTGGCATTGCCCATGACTTCAACAATCTGCTCACCGGCATCCTCGGCAATATCACCCTGGCCAAGATGACGGCAGATTCAGGTACGCCGGTGGTGGAAAAACTATCCAGAGCGGAAAAAGCCTGCATGCGGGCTCGTGATCTTACCCAACAGCTGTTAACCTTTTCAAAAGGCGGCGCCCCAGTGAAAAAAACGGCCGCCATCACCGATTTCCTTAAAGAAACTGCCCTCTTTGCCCTCCGTGGCTCCAATGTCCAATGCGATTTCGAAATTGCCGAGGAACTCTGGGCCACGGAAATCGACGAAGGGCAGATCGCGCAGGTTATTAATAACCTGGTGATCAATGCCGATCAGGCCATGGTCAAGGGTGGCACCATCACTGTCCGGGCCGAGAATGCCAAGATCAGCAATAGCAAGAAAGTGCCGCTTAAACCGGGCCGTTATATCAAGATAACCGTTCAGGACACCGGTCCTGGCATCAACCCAAAAGACATCAAAAAGATCTTCGACCCTTATTTTTCCACCAAGAAAACCGGCAGCGGTCTGGGACTTGCCTCTTGCTATGCCGTCATCAAAAAGCATGATGGCTATATCCATGCCGAATCAAAAAAGAATAGAGGCGCAACTTTCATCTTCTACCTTGCCGCCTCTGACGCACCAGTGATAGACCTACGAGAGGAAGCCCCGGATACCAGGATCAAACAGACCGGCAAGATTTTGGTCATGGACGACGACGAAATGATCCGTGAACTGACCAGCGAGCTGCTAACCAGCCATGATTTTGAGGTGGCGGTGAGCACCGATGGGCAAGAGGCCGTTAACAGCTACCGAAAAGCGTTACAAGAAGGGAAACCATACGATGTGGTGATTATGGATCTCACCATCCCCGGCGGCATGGGTGGTAAAGAAGCGATCCAAAAACTAAGGGAAATAGATCCGGCAGTAAAAGCGATTGTCTCCAGTGGCTACTCCATGGATGCCGCCATGGCTGACTTCGCCAATCACGGTTTTAAGGCCGTGGTGCCAAAGCCCTACAAGGCGGCAACCCTGCTCAGGGTTATTCAAGAAGTACTCTCCGGCAATGACGACCAGTAAGTTTTACCCCACCTAAACTACCGCCAATTACGAATCAATTCCATCAACAGACGCACCCCAATGCCGGAAGGCCCCTTGGGGATATATGACTTTTCGGTAAAGTTCCAAGCCGTGCCGGCAATATCGAGATGCGCCCATGGGGTTTCACCAACAAACTCCTGTAGAAAAGCGGCGGCGGTGATGGTGCCACCATCACGTTTGTCGATATTCTTGAGATCCGCCACCGTTGACTTCATCTGCTTACTGTATTCAGGCGCCAACGGCAACTGCCAGAGCGGTTCACCGCTGCGTTCACCGGCAGTGAGCAATTTCTCCACCAGCTTGTCATCATTACTCAATAAGCCGCTACGATGATGACCCAGTCCAACAATAACTGCCCCGGTGAGGGTGGCCAGATCCACAACCGCGGCGGGCTTAAACTTTTCGATCCCGTAAGCCAGGGCATCGGCAAGAATCAGGCGTCCCTCGGCATCGGTGTTCAACACCTCCACGGTTTTACCACCGTACTGAGTAATAACATCGCCGGGCTTGATTGCTCCGGGGCCAGGCATGTTGTCGGTGGAGGGAACAATGGCCACCACATCCAACCCCTTGGGTTGCTCCTCACCCACTGCCGCCATGGCGGCAAGGGCTGCTGCGCCACCGCACATGTCATACTTCATGTCACCCATTGCGTTAGAGGGTTTCAGGGAGATTCCACCGGAATCAAATGTCAACCCCTTGCCCACCAAGAGTAAGGTCGGCACCTTCTTGCCGGTTCGATATTCAAGCACCACCATCTTGGGAGGCTCAACAGAACCCTGGTTGACCCCTAGAACTCCCCCCATGCGCAAGCGTTTCATTGCTGATTTATCAAGAATTTTACACCGAAAACCATATTTATCCGCTAACCCTTGACCATATTCAGCAAAATGACTGGGTGTCCAAAAGTTACCAGGCTCATTGGCCATATCCCTGGCCGCACATGCAGCGGTGGCTGCCGCCTGTCCACGTTTCATGCCCCGCCGCACCGCCCCTTGCTCCTGAAGGGCAAAGAATGAAACCGCGTTGATTTGTCCCGGTTTTTCATCATCCTTCTGCTTGCTTTTATACTTAAGAAACTGATAACCACCCAGGATCATCCCTTCGGCCAAACATTCGCCAACCTCTTCACCGCTCATCCCGGTAAGCTCAGGAACCATCAACAACAATTTTTCCGCTTTGGTTTTCAAGGCACAAGCCGCCACCGAACCCGCCGCTTTACGAACGATCTCCCGACTGGGATCATCCTTGCCGAGGCCTACCACCAAGATCCTGGCCACCCCGCCTTTACCGATTTTTTCAGGATAATACAGAAAGGTCTGACCTTCCTTACCGGCAAAATCCCCAGCCGTAAAGGCGCGGCCAATCATTCCGGCAACATCTTTATCCGCACAGAGCGGCGCTTTTTTCTTTAGCGCCTGGGTAACAAAATAAACCATCAAATCATTTTTACTTTGCAGCGAAGCCGTTTTTACAACCGTAAGTTTCATCAAGATCTCCTTATTTTGCAGCAGGAATTGTTTGTACCCGTTGGCTAGTCATCACAAAAAAACGGGCGCAAACCTGCCCGACTGGCAAATACAATACTACGAACCTATCCATGCAGGCAAGGCGGCTGAAACAGTTTGTCTTGCCCCCATTTTTCATGTACAGATTAAACTTAATCAACCAGTCCTGAAATAACTATTGAATCAGACGACGTAATCCCTTGCGCTATTTTTACAACGGAGGAAGACAGCTTGACATCTCAACTGATCATTGCCGTGGGCTTGGCCATCTCCATTTCCGCCCTATGCAGCATTTTTGAGGCCGTACTCTACTCAATCCCCTTAAGTCAGATAGAAGTATTGTCTCGCTCAGGAAAACTATCCGGACGCATCCTAAAAAAACTAAAAAAGGATATCCACCAACCAATAATCTCGATCCTTACCCTCAACACCATTGCCAACACCATGGGGGCGGCCGTGGCTGGAGCCTCAGCCGCCATCGTATTCGGAGATAAACATCTGGGCCTTTTCTCCATCGTTTTCACCTTGGCCATCCTCATCTTTTCAGAAATAATGCCCAAGACCGCCGGTGTTGCCTACTACGGTAAATTGGCCCCGTGGATAGCTCTGCCATTGTATGGATTGGTCAAACTTATGACCCCCATCACCTGGTTCATTCAAGTCCTGACCCGACTGATTTTTGGTCACGGTTCAGAAGCACTGGTCTCGGCTGAAGAGGTGGAAGCCATGGCTGGAATGAGCCGAAAAACCGGAGCCATCGACCCGCAGCAGGAAAAGGTGATCAGAAACATTCTTTCCCTTAAAAACAAGGTGATCAGAAAGGCGATGACCCCACGCACCGTCACTTTTACCATGCACGACCAACTAACCGTGGACGAGGCGATAAAATCCAAGGCAGACTGGCATCTGCACAGCAGAGTACCTGTTTACGACAAGGATCCAGACGATATTGTTGGTATTGTCCTCAGAAAAGACGTGCTCTTGAGCTCTGCCGAGGGAAAAGGGCAACGACCACTAAGCGCCTTGATGCACCCGGTTCATTTTGTCCCGGAAGCCGCGCCGCTGAACACTACCCTCCACGAATTTTTCGAACGCCGTCGCCACCTTTTTGTGGTGGTGGATGAATACGGCAGCTTTACCGGCGTCATCAGCCTTGAAGACATCTTGGAAGAGATCATGGGCCAGGAAATCAGGGACGAATCAGACCCAGCCAAGAGCATGCGAGAACTTGCGAGGCTCAAAGAACAGGCCCGGAACAGTGAAGGAAGCGAACAAAGCAAGAGCAAGAGGATCGAATAATCGCCGTGCTTAGAATAAAACAGCCAGATAGGCGAGGAGCAGTCCGCCGATGAGAAGATTGATGCCGAGGAAATTCTTAAACGACACTAGACCCTCGAAATCCTCAAGGCAGAGACGCCAGAAGATATAACATCCGGCAATGGCACCGTTCAAAAGAAAGAAGGCCGAAAGAATCTGCACCGGAAAATCTGGGATGGTAAAGGCAAATATCCCCAGAAAATCAAACCCGATCTGACGACCAAAGGTGGGAATAAAATCACCAACCCCGTTGGCGAAATAGTTCATCCGGTAGACAAGTTCGCCGGTAAAGGCCATGGGAATAAAGATTGGCACCAGCGGCGCAAAACGACCGAACAACGGATCCTCGCTAATCCCGAATAAATGGGTGCCAAACCTTATCACTCCTAGGATAAACAAAAATCCTATCACCAGTAAAAGACTGAAAATCACCGCTTCAGAATAAGGACCGAAATTAGCCAGCTCGACCACCTCTCGATAGAGGGGTTTTTCTCGCAGAAAACGGGCCAACTGTGAGCCAATCAGAAAAGGAACGATGTAGGTACAGGTAATGTAGCGGCCTTTGTTACGGATCAACTCGGCATAGGGATTGCGAAGCAAAAACTGTGGAGAGTCGCGATGACAAAACGGTAAACAATGACCACAAACCAAACAGTGCAGGTTGTTTCTAACATTGTAGGCGCCCAAATACACCGGGCAACCATTTTTGCCGTTCTTGCCTTTCTGGCAAGCAAAGGTTTCACAACCACGGCATTTATTATGATCGGGACGGAATTCGGTGATAGATAAAGTTGCAGCAGCGCCACTGATCCTGCCCAATGGACAGAGATGCCGACACCAGGCCTGACCAGGGAAAAGAATGCTGAACAATGCTGCTCCGGCAACAATGGAGAGGACAAGCCAGGAAGTTCCAGCCGGAGAATAATCAAGGGCCGCCACCTCCTCAATCCAAATGATTAGGGCTAAAAGGATAACCGAGGTGTACACCCCGTATTTTTTGAGCAGATGCGGCACCGGCAACGATAGGGTCAACCCTTTGCGTTGCAGAAAAACCCCGAGGCCCGGAAATGGACAGATGCCACACCACATCCTGCCAACGAAAAACCATGACAAGACAATCCCTGGCCAGAGCAATCCCCAGGTCAGAAAAACGGCGACATTGTGAGTCACATTTTGCGGTCCGAAAAAACCGGAGATAACCACCACCGCAAAAAGAACATCGCCAAAGGTCCGTAAATAGGCGTAATGTTGCCTGGCCGCCAAAAAACGACGGAAGGATGGGAAGATGCGAAAGAGATCAAGCTGCTCATCCTCGCCCGTTGAAATCAGACTCCGTAATGCTCGTGTCCACCAAGTCAAAATATGCCTAAGCAACCTCCTCTAAGGTTACTTGCACCAGGATCTTCTTGCCATCCCGAACGATTTCCAACTCCACTTCCTCCCCAACTTTATACCGGTCCAGTTCATTGCGCAGTTTATCGTAGGTAAGTACTTTCACGCCATTAATGGCGGTAATAATGTCACCAAGAACAATCTCGCTGCCTTGCTGCCTAATCCCATGCAAGCCGGCCTTGGCCGCGCTGCCGCCGGAATGCACCTTGACAATCAGTACCCCGGTAACTCCCAGTCGATGTGTAATGCTTTCATTGGCTAGGGATACCCCCAGTCCGGGCCTGATCACCCGTCCATAAGTGATGATCTCCGGCACTAAACTGCTGACCTCGTCAACCGGCATGGCAAACCCAATCCCGGAACTGCCACCACTGGGACTATAGATAGCGGTATTAACCCCGATCAACCGTCCGGAACTATCCAGCAGTGGCCCCCCGGAGTTACCGGGATTAATGGCCGCATCGGTCTGGATAACCCCCTGAATGGTGCGACCGGTGACTGACTTGATCTCACGCCCCAGGGCACTGACAATCCCAGCCGTAATGGTCTGGTCAAGGCCGAAGGGATTGCCAATGGCAAAAACCTTTTGGCCAACCAGTAAGTTATGGGATTCACCAATGGCCAGAGGAAAGAGAGCATCGGCAGGAGCTTGGATCTGCAAAACAGCCAAATCCTTGTCGGGTGCAACTCCCACCAGCGAAGCTTTCCAGGTAGAATGATCGGCCAGAGTCACCTCAACACTGTTGGCATCCTCAATGACATGAAAATTGGTGACAATCCGCCCCGCCTTATCCCAGACAAATCCGGACCCGGTACCCTTGGGGATCTCGGCCACATTAAGGCTGAACAGGTTCCGGCGTAATTCGATATTGGTGATATAAACAACAGACGGTGAAGCGGCCCTAAACAACTCGATGGTGTTCTGCTCGTCAGCGGCCAGATCACCACGGGCAGTAATCGCCCGCGGCGGCTCCGGTGAACGTAACTGATAGTCATGCCGTCCGAAAAGCAACCAGAGACCGACAAGAATCAGCAGAAGGATCAATAACGACGATATCCGTCGTTTTGGCGAAGGGCTAGAGTAAGAGTACGTCATGCCTAGAGATTCAGAACCAATTTAGCGGTTATAAAAAAGGTAGCGATACTCAAGGTATCGATGGTGGTAGTGACAAAGGGGCCGGTGGCAATGGCAGTGTCAATGTCCAACCGCCGCAGAATCAATGGCACCATGGTGCCGACGGTGGCGGCTAGGGTCATGGAAAAAAGGATCGACAACCCCACCACTAGTCCGAACAAAACCGGGCCGCCAAGATTATCAAAGTGGGCAAAAAAACCAAGGAAAACGCCAAAAAAACTTCCCAACAGCAGTCCCACCCGCATCTCTTTAAAAATAAGCTTCCCTACCTGCTGAATATTAATTCGACCAGTGGCGATTCCGCGCACCACGATGGTGCTGGACTGGTTGCCAATGTTACCGCCCATCCCGGCGATAATGGGCATGAAGGAAGCAAGGGCTAATACCTGCTGCAGTTCGCCATGGAAATGGTTGATCACGAAAATATTGATCACCCCGCCGAACCAGGTCGCCATGAGCCAGGGAGCACGAAGCATGGCGTTTTTCATGGTGGGCTTGAGGAGAATCTCGCGATCCTTACCAGCACCGGCCATCTGTAGGAATTCCTCGGTGGCTTCCTCACGAATCACGTCAATAATATCGTCGACGGTGACGATCCCCACCAACTGGTAGGATGAATCCACCACCGGTACCGCCAGAATATTGTACTGCGAGACGATATGCGCTACTTCATTCTGATCAGTATCGGTACCTACCGCCAGCACCTTGGGATTCATGATATTTTTCAGTAATCGATATGAAGGATGCATCAACAGCTCACGCAGAGACAACACCCCGGCCAGGCGATTATCATCACCAAGGGTGATATAGAGATAGAAGGCCATTTCCATCTCTTCGCTACGCTCCTGAACCCGCTTAATGGCGTCGCCAACGCTCAAATTTTCATCGAGGGCCATGAAGTCGGGCGACATCCGCCCACCCGCAGTTTCGGGATGATATTGGAGGAGGTCATCGACTTCCTTGCGATCATCGGTGTGCATGAGATCGCGAATCTTGTTGGCAAATTCTTCAGGAAGAGCTTCGAGAAGATCGGCGGCGTCATCGGAGGCCATTTCATTAACGATGGTAACCATGAACCGTGGTGGCAGATCGTCCACCACCTCCAGCATCAATGCATCATCAAGCTCACTCAAAAACTCGCCAACCATGGGGGTCTGGGCAATGATCCCAAAAATATTCTGACGTTCAGTGGGATTAAGATGGCGGTAAACCCACGCCATATCAGCAGGATGGGTCTTGTTAACCAGTTTGAGAAGATGATCAACCGCACTTCGCCGGTTCAAACGCCGAACGGTATCTAGAATCACCATCCCTTCGTTACCTATGAGTTCGCGCTTGGTGCCTCGATTCATCATATATCCCCAGCCCTGTGCATTAGTTCAGATTATAGCGAAGTTCAACAGTATATCGTTAATTTATCCCAAAGGTCAACTAATCCTTTTAGCCATAATCCACCCCATATTTAAAGGATCAACATTCGGTGGGTAGGTTCGGCTCGTTTTGTTGATAAACGTTGTGACAAGGACGCCGTGTTTTTATTTTCTGACCACTTGTTGTCGCAATAAAAATACGTAAGATATCATCTGGATAAACAGGTCACCGCCTTGACAATAGGTTGTTAATGAATAAATCATTCTATCCTCCCGTTCTTGCGTGACCAACGAGGCTTTTATTTTTATTAAACCAAG
>JAQYVW010000092.1 GCA_030145325.1 Desulfurivibrionaceae bacterium | reverse complement strand
AATATTTATTCATTTTGCGGTAGTTTGTCGATGTGGTTCTTTGCCTTGTCTTCCTTGGCAGAGTAGGTTGTATCTTTAAATGTTTATATAACTTGTCAAGTGGTGGGTATATGTTTTAATCGTAAAAATCAATGGAAACTGTTGTCCTTGGGCTCGGGTGGAAAAATTTCGTGAGGATTTTGTAATCGCAAATGTGTTGGTCAAAAAACGCGTGACGCATATCAGGCGAGCCGTTAGTATAAAATTCATTTATCTAGTGCCTAGCCAGAAATGAGGATTTTTGTTCAAGATCAGGTAAGCGAGCATACGAGACTCCGAGGTATGCGAAAAAATAAGCGCCGTCATGTAGCTGAGATGAGCATTATTTTGTGAGCATAACGCTGAGGTAGGGCAAAAAGATTATTTCTGGATAGACACTATCTAGGTAAGGTGGACTTTTTGTTGTCGCCTTAAAAAAATACATTTGGTCTCCCTGAAATTATTCGTGCCGTCGCCAACAAAAAAGTCAAAACGTTCAGCTGTGCTTCCTTCACAAGGTAAAAAGAAGGGATGGGTATGGGGTTGGACCCATGTTCATGTGGTTGTTTTTTTGCTGTCCCTTTCCTTTTTGTTTACCTTGGGGGTTGGGGCGCTGCTTTTTCTGTTCATCTCCCTTGATATTCCCGCCATCAGTAGTCTCAAAAATTATCAGCCGCCGGTTGCCTCCCGTATTCTCGATGCCCATGGGGAGATGGTTGCTCGGATTTGTCGCCAGAATCGAACCGTTGTTTCGTTCGAGGCCATGCCATCCTTGTTACCGCAGGCTTTTGTTGCTGCCGAAGACGCTCGCTTTTATCAGCATGGCGGGGTAGATGGTTGGTCCATTGTCAGGGCCATTGTTAATAATCTTCGTAGCGGCGGGCGGGGGCAGGGAGGGAGTACCATCACCCAGCAGGTCGCCCGTTCTCTGCTGTTGACGCCGGAGAAGACCTATTCCCGGAAATTAAAAGAGGCCATTCTCGCCTACCGCATCGATAAGGCTTTAAGTAAGGAGGAGATCCTCCATATCTATCTCAATCAGATATATCTGGGCGAGGGGGCCTACGGAGTGGCGGCGGCGGCGGAAAAATATTTCGGTAAAGAGGTCGCTAAACTTAATCTTGGTGAGATTGCCATCCTTGCCGGTTTGCCGCAGGCACCCAGCCGATATTCTCCTCTCAGACATTATCAACGGGCCAAGCGGCGGCAGGTGTATGTCCTTAATCGGATGGCTGAGGAAGGATTCATTACCCCCACTGCCGCCCGCAAGGCCTATCATCATCCATTGTTCTGGGCGCCTCCGGAACGGTTGCATCCCGAAGATCAGTATTATGTTCAGTATGTGCGAAATTATATGAAGCGGAAGTATGGGAAGGGGGCGTTGGCAATTGGTGGCTTCACCATCCAGACTTCCCTTCATCGACAATTGCAGCGGTCGGCGACTAAGGTTGTTCGTAAAGGGATTGAGCAATGGGTCAACAGGCATGAGGCAAAGCCAGGATCGCTAAGGCCGCAAGCTGCGTTGATTGCGGTGGATATCCCCACCGGCCAGGTGGTATCCATGGTTGGCGGGGTGGATTTCAAGGTTAGTCAGTTTAATCGTGCCGTGCAGGCGCGACGGCAGCCCGGTTCCGCTTTCAAGCCCATTGTTTTTGCGGCGGCTCTAGCTGGTGGTTTGAGTCCTGCTACCCTTGTTGATGATGCGCCCTTGCAACTGCCTGGGAAGGGCAAGGATCAATTATGGGAACCTCGTAATTTTGAAGGTCGTTTTCTTGGCCCCACTAGTTTGCGAGATGGTTTGGTTCATTCGTGCAATATCGTCAGCATCAAGCTTATGCAATATGTGGGGATCGGCAAGGTGGTTGCCCTTGCCCGTAAGTTAGGTGTCAAGTCACCGTTGGCGGCTGATCTTTCTTTGGCTTTGGGGTCATCCGGGGTTTCACTGGAGGAATTGACCGGGGCCTATGCAACCCTTGGCAACGGCGGGCGTCTGGTTTCGCCCACGGTGGTGGTCAAGGTTGTTGATCGGCATGGCAAGGTTCTTGAGGATAACCGGCCGACGCTAAAACAGGCCCTTGATGAGCGAACCGCTTTCCAGGTGACCCATCTCTTGCAGAGTGTGATTGCCGAGGGAACCGGGCGGGCGGCACGTGGCTTAAGGGTTGCTGCGGCGGGTAAAACCGGCACCACCGATCGGAATATGGATGCCTGGTTTGTCGGTTATACCCCGGATTTGGCGGTTGGGGTCTGGATGGGGTTTGATCAGAAAAAATCTTTAGGGAAGCGAGAAACCGGGGGGCGGGCGGTGGCGCCGATCTGGCTTGATTTTATGCGTTTGGCTGGTTCACGTCTGAAAAAGGTCAGGTTTGCAACCCCGGAAGGGATTGTCTTTGTGCCGGTCAGTCAGCCGGTGGTGGATGGTGTGGATAATGATACCGGGCTTTCCTGGGAACCGTTCCTGAAAGAGCAGTTGCCGTGGCGGCAAGAGAATTCTCCAATTATTGGTAAAGCCGTAGCTCCGGTTGCCAGTGATGGGGAGCAGGAACCACCGTTGTGAGTTATGAGTAGTTGCTGCTTAAGCGCTATCTCTTCTGCTGGGCAGATCTTTCAACTCGTCTTTGGCGTGGTAAACCACCTCAAAGTGTTCAGAGAGGATTTGGGGGAGGGATTCGGCGATAACTCGATCCTCTGGAAGTACCCGAATTGCAACCTGTTTTTTGTTGGTGGGGGCATCTTCGTAGGAGGTGAGGATACTTATTACCCTGGTTTTGTTTTGGCGAAGGGTTTCAACCAGTTTTGTCACCGAGCCGGGGGCGTCATCAAGGTTTAAGACAAATTGCAGTGCCCCGTCTTTGATGCCGGTGCTGTGGATAAAGGCGCGGAGGACATCGGTTTCACTGACCAGGCCGATGAGATGACCATCTTGATCCGCCACCGGTAATCCTGAGATCTTGCTTTCAAGCATGATCATCGCCGCTTTTTCCAGGGAGTCGTTACCGGCAAGGGTCATGGGGGTGGGGGTCATGACCTCGGTGACGTTCATTGCCGACATAATGCGATGCAGTTCGTGGATGTCCATGGAGGCAGCTTTTGAGGGTGATGCGTCTTTGACATCGCGATCGGTGATAATTCCGACTAATTTCCCCTCCGCAACAATGGGTAAGCGGCGGATATTATTTTCTTTCATGATGCGGGTTACCCGCATTAGGGAGGCGTCTTTGTCAACGGTCAGGACATCTTTGGCCATCCAGTCTTTGATCAGCATAGGATTTCCTTGGTTCTCGTCTAACTACTTACATTAATGGTACAAATAAGTGCGTTGGTTGCTGGCTGCGAGGTGTTTTGCCATCGCCTGTTTATAGCTGATTCCAGCCGGTCTGGCAAGTTCTTGTGGATTGTGAAAGGATGAGGCAAGGCAGGGGAGTGGTCAATTTTTGTGGTTTTTTCTTGTAATCCAAGGGGGAATCGATAAAGGAAAGAAGGTTTCCTGATGGTTAATTTTTTGCCATCGTTTATTTGCCATTGCTTAATGGTGTCTTGAATAATGAGGATTTTCGTTCTAGATCAGCTAAGCGAAGTCACGAGACTTCGGGGCAGGCGAAAAATTTCACCGCAGGAAGTGGTCTTGGGGTGCATATAGTTGATGTCGGAGTCGCAACTTCGTTTCGCCTATCTCCGATGATAAAAATTTTGAGTGTAGCGCAGAAATGGGCGAAAGAACTGATTTGCCGGTATTGGTAAGTAAATTGCTCTTCTTTTTGTCTTTAAAATAACCACCATGATGGTATTTTCTTTATGTATCCTCCTCTTTCCAACACAGCTTTAGTTGATCTGCTGGGCTTTCTGGCCGGAGAGGATGATTTTGTCTTTCTTGAGACCACCCGGGCCAACGATACCGACCATCATTCGCTGCTCTTCCGAAAGCCGGTGGCGAGTTTACGTTTTCGGTTTGGTGATGATGTGGCGGATTTTTTCCGTCAGGTTGCGGGCTGGCAGCAGCGAGGAAATTACCTGGCGGGCTGGTTTGCATATGAATTTGGCTCTCTCCTTGAGCCATCTTTGTCCCTTGATGGAGATGGATTAGATCTGCCTCTTGGCACCTTATTGGTCGAATTGGGTGTCTATGGGGAACCGCATCTCTATGATCATCGGCTGCAGAGTTTTTCCGGGGCTGGGCCATGGCCCCTTGCTGAAGAGCAGGGGCAGGATGATTATCAACTGGATAATCTCCGGCTGAATATGCACCGGGATGATTACCTAGAGGCCATTGCCAAGATCAAGGGGTATATTGAGGCCGGTGATACCTATCAAGTCAACTATACCCTGAAAATGCTGTTTGATTTTGCTGGTTCTCCCGAAGCCCTATACTCAACCTTGCGGCGTAATCAGAGTGTGCCCCATGGCGCTTTTTTGCGGAGCGGCCAGCGGCAGATATTATCGTTCTCACCAGAGCTTTTCTTTCGCCAGGGTGGGGAGATCTGTTCGGTTCGACCCATGAAAGGCACTGTCCGGCGCGGGCGAACCTGCGAGGAGGATGCCTTAAAAAGCCAATGGCTACAGAGTGATGAAAAAAACCGCAGCGAAAATGTAATGATTGTTGATTTGTTGCGCAACGATCTGGGGCGGGTATGTCGCTTGGGTTCGGTGAAAACCGATTCTCTTTTTGATGTGGAAACCTATGAAAGCTTGCATCAGATGACCTCCACCGTCCATGGCCAAGTGCCACCGGAGGTTGGGGTGGCCGAGATGTTTCGGGCTCTTTTTCCTTGCGGCTCGGTGACCGGGGCGCCCAAGATCAGAACCATGGAGATAATTAGCGAACTGGAGATGGCGCCGCGTGGCGTTTATACCGGTGCCATCGGTTATCTGGCCCCTGGCGGGGATGCTGTTTTCAGTGTCCCGATTAGAACGGTGACCCTGAACGATGGCCAAGGTGAAATGGGGATCGGGTCCGGGGTGGTGTATGATTCTGATCCGGTGGGTGAGTGGGATGAATGTAAGCTCAAAGGGCGTTTTCTCACCCATCCGCAGCCGCCTTTCTTACTCATTGAAACCATTCTTTATCAGCCCGGGGAGGGCTACTGGCTCCTTGGTTTTCATCTTGATCGGCTGGCGCGTTCAGCGGCCTTTTTCGGTTATCCGTTTTCCCGTTCAGCGATAATGTCCATGTTGTCCGCCCAACCTTGGGTTGAGGGTGATGGGGTTGCGCAACGGGTGCGCTTGACCCTTGCCAAGGATGGCGGTCTCGCGGTTGCGGCGGTTGCCGGTTCCTTGCCGGAAGCCCTTGATTTTAATCAGGCGGAAAAGGGCGGCGATTTACCGAAGATATCTTTTAGTAAGGAGGCTGTTGATTCTCAATCACCCTATCTCTACCACAAGACCACCCGTCGTGAACTGTACGATACTGAACGGCAGTTAGCGGTTGCGGCGGGGGACTACGAAGTGGTGTTTGTCAACGAGCGGGGTGAGGTTACCGAGGGGGCGATTACTAACATCTTTATCCGTAAGGATGGACGTCTGTTGACCCCCAAGGTGGAGTGTGGGTTGCTGGCGGGGGTTTTTCGCCATTTTCTCCTCCACGGTGGTGGTGAACCGGTTGTGGAAGCGGTTTTAAGCAAGGAAGACCTGCAATCTGCCCAAGGGATCTATGTGGGTAATTCCATCCGTGGCTTGGTGCAGGTCTCCCTGTAATCTTTTTTAAGCGCCGGCGCTGATGGTGCGGATGATGTCGGTTTTACCGATCACCCCGACCAGCTTGCCGTTTGCGACCACCGGCAGGGTGTGGAGCCCTTTTTCGGCCATGATGGTGGCCAGTTCTTCCACCGATGTTTCCTCGCTTACTGTCTCTGGGGGCATGGTGGCGATATCTCCCACCGTGGTGCCGGTCATTTTCTTGAATTCCTTGTCCAGTTTGAACGGGTTTTCAAGCATGATCACCGCATCAAGAATTGCTGCGACGGTGGGGATGTGCAGGTTTTTCTTCTGATCAATGAGGTCGGTTTCCGTGGCTACTCCCTTCACCCCGCCTTCTTCATCCACAACCACCACCCCACTGATCCGTTTTTCCGTGAGCAGGACGGCGAGTTTGTTTACCGGTAAATCGGCGGTAACGGTGATTACTTCCCTGGTCATGATCTCTTTGGCTGTTTTCATATCTTCCTCATCTTTTAGCCCGGTGGGGCGAATAGTTAGTTGTTGATTTCTTCAAGGGCCAGGGGCAGTTCATCCGCCACTTCCATGGCCAGGTATCCCATGTTGATGCCATTATCCTCGGCCAGGAGGTCGCCAGCCAAGCCGTGGGCGTATACCCCGAGACAGGCGGCCTGCCAAGGGGAAAGGCCCTGGGCCAGGAGGCCACCGATGAGGCCGGTGAGGACATCGCCCATCCCGCCGCTGGCCATGCCTGGGTTGCCGGTGGTGTTGACGGCAATCTCGCCGTCCGGGGCGGCGATGACGGTGCCCGCGCCTTTTAGAACCAGAAACAGATGATGTTCCTTGGCGAAATTGGATGCCACTTGTAAGCGATCGGCCTGGATTTTGGCGGTGGTCAGACCGGTTAGGCGTGCCATCTCGCCGGGGTGGGGAGTAAGGATGCGCGCGGTGGGCGCTTTTTTGAGGATGGAGATATCCGTTGCCAGGCAGTTGAGCCCGTCGGCGTCGATAACCATGGGGATCTTGGCTTCACGGTAGAGTTTTTTTATCAGTTTGATCGTCTCTTTATCGGTTCCCAGACCCGGCCCCACGGCGAGAGCTTGCTTATCTTCCAGACCCTTCTTGATGGTTTTGTAATCACTGTCGGAGAGGTGATCGTTTGATTTTGCAAGGGGGATAGTCATGGCCTCAATGAGTAAGCTGGCGAGGATGTTGTTCAGGTTCTGGGGGATAGCCAGGGTAACCAGTCCGGCTCCAGCGCGCAAGCCGCCAGTGGCGCAGAGGGCAGCAGCGCCGGTTTTGCCGGTGGAGCCTGCCGCCACCAGTAAATGGCCAAAGGTGCCTTTGTGAGCCGAAGCTTTGCGGGGCGTTAACCAGTTTCCCACCACCTTCTTGGTGAGGAGTTCGGTTTGAATGGCGGCCTCTTCCACGGCTTGGGGGGGGATGCCGATGTCAACCACCTTTAAGCTGCCGACAAATTGGCTACCTGGTTGATGTAAAACCAGGCCTGGTTTAGCCAGCCCCAAGGTAGCGGTAACGTCGGCCTGCACACAGAAACCCAAAGGTTGTCCGGAGTCGCTGTTCAGGCCGGAGGGAACATCCACTGCCAGAACCGGGCAATTAAGACGATTGATCCGCTTGATCGCCTCGGCGAAAGCCCCTTTTACTTCTCGCTTCAGGCCAGTGCCGAAGATGGCGTCCACCACCGCCCAGCTGGTGGAGAGCTGTTCTTCGTAATCGGTCAGATCTTCTTCCTTAAGTACCGGATATACCGGCACTGGCAGCTTCTGGACGATGGCGAGGTTAATGGCGGCATCGCCGACAAGTTTGTCTGTCTTGGCTAAGAGGAAAACCTGCGGTTTAGCGCCCTTTTGGTGCAGGTGACGGGCAATAACCAGTCCATCGCCGCCGTTATTACCCGGTCCGACAAAGATTGACACCACCTGCCCGGCTGGATCGCCGATCTTGTCCAAGATGATGTCTACCGCCCCACGTCCGGCGTTTTCCATCAGGACGATGGAGGGGATACCGAAACGTTCGATTGCCATCTTATCAAGGGTACGCATCTGGGCAGTGGTTGGCAGCTTCATGGTTGTTGACTCCCTGCTCCGTTTTTTTTGATGGGAAAATTTCCTTTCTACGCGATCCATCTTCCCATGACTTTTCTTTCAGGTCAAACCTAAAAGCGCTGGTTGGGTAACATCTATGGCCAGTGTTGCGTCAATGATGAAATGGAGTAAAATTGGGCAGCGTTTTTTTTGCCTGCAAGGTGCGGCGTTTCAGAGTTGACGTGACACTAGTTTCCTGGTGGATTGGGTAATGAATTTGGTGAAAGCAGCGGAGGCAAGACGTTGTTTTAATGTATCCTAATGATTATCCATTGCCAATGGCGGGACGTTGAGAAACCTTCCCCTTTAAGATTGGCAGGATGGTCAGCCTTGCCGAGTCCGGCCTCGCTAAATAATTCCTTCCTTGAGCTCGTTACGCCGAGGGTATATTCTTCCCGGCCACCGCCTTAAGCCAAGAAAGACCTGTCCTTTATGGCCCTCTCCATGTATGATGCCTCCCCTCTCCCATCCCCCTCAACAAGAAAAGGATTTTTTTGTGGAATCAAGTAATTTAATGATAGCTAAAACTGAAGGCAGTATTCAAAGTGATATTTTTTCTGGGCTGACCGTTGCCCTGGCCCTGGTCCCGGAAGCGGTGGCCTTTGCCTTTGTTGCTGGTGTTTCTCCAATTGTCGGATTGTATGGCGCTTTTATGATGTGTCTGATCACTGCCATTGGCGGGGGGCGGCCGGGGATGATTTCCGGTGCCACCGGGGCCATGGCTGTGGTGATGGTGAACCTCGTGCAGGAAGGGAACATGTTGGGGGCAAGCCCTCAGGCTGGTGTCCAGTATCTTTTCTTTACCCTCTTGCTGGTTGGAGTCTTGCAAGGATTGGCAGGGGTATTCCGTCTGGGGAAATTTATTCGGATGGTGCCTCGTTCGGTGATGATGGGCTTTGTTAACGGCTTGGCCATTGTCATCTTTTTATCGCAATTGAATATGTTTCGAACTGGCGGCTCCTGGTTGCAGGGGCAAGCCCTTGGCACCATGGTGGGCCTGGTCGCCTTAACCATGGCGATCCTTTACCTGTTGCCGTTGCTGCATAAGAAAGCGCCTGCGGCCCTGATTGGGATCATTGCGGTTTCTTTGCTGGTTATTTTTTCCGATATTAATACCGAAACCGTTCTCTCCTTTATTCAAGCCAAGGGCGGCACCGGCATTAAGGCCGGTCTGCCCACTTTTGCCTTGCCGCAGGTACCCCTCAACTGGGCAACTCTCCACTTTGTTCTCCCCTATGCGGTTATCTTAGCCGCCATCGGCCTCATTGAATCTTTGATGACTTTGACCCTTATTGATGAGCTGACCAACACCCATGGCCATGGTAATCGAGAATGTGTTGCCCAAGGCTTTGCCAACTGCGTTAATGGTCTCTTTGGCGGCATGGGCGGCTGTGCGATGATCGGGCAGAGTATCATCAACATCACTTCGGGAGGGCGCGGTCGACTTTCTGGTATTGTGGCCGCGATTTCCCTGTTATTCTTTATCCTCTTTACCTCCACCTATATAGAGGCCGTCCCCATTGCTGCTCTGGTTGGGGTGATGTTTATTGTCGTGATTAAAACCTTTGCTTGGAGCACATTCAATATCCTCAATAAGGTACCCAAATGGGATGTGGCGGTGATGGTGATGGTTACCGTCCTCACGGTTATGTTTGATCTGGCCATCGCTGTTCTCTGTGGTGTCCTTCTTTCTGCCATGATCTTTGCCTGGCAAAATGCCTTGCGGATTCGGGCCCGTAAGTTTGTGGATGAGCGGGGTATCAAGCACTATCAGATCTACGGTCCTTTGTTCTTTGCCTCTACAACCCTGTTTTTAAGCAAGTTTGATGTGGAAAATGATCCCAGGGAAGTCATTATCGATTTTGAAGAATCAAGGATTATGGATCAATCGGCCATTGAGACTATTAATAAGCTTGCTGAATCTTATCACCACTTGGGTAAAAACGTTCACTTGCGTCATCTCAGTCAGGATTGTATTCGCTTGATCAAGAAGGCGGAGAAGATCTGTGATGTTAATGTCCTGGAAGATCCAGACTATTTTGTCAGCATTGATGATTACCGCCGGTACCGGGAAAGTATGTAAGGCGTATTCTTTGAACAAGCAGAGGCTAATTTCTTACTGGATTAAATAAGTACCGCTGCAGGTAATCTGTGGCAATAGTTTGATGGCACAAGAAAGGGGCTCCCGATTTTTCGGGAGCCCCTTTCTTGTGCCCGAGTTTTTTTGGGCAGCAAGCCTAGCATGGTTGGACTCTTTAATGAAAATTGTCTTTCGATTCTCAGCAAGTGAGTTATCTCGTTTGTCCTCTGCGTTACGCTCAAGGAGTTTTATCCTTGGATGTTGGTGAAACGAGGTTGAGACTCCCATATTAACTATATGTACCCCACGGGCACTTCCGGCGAGGCGCTTGGGGGTAAATTTTTCGTGTGCAGCGGCGTTTAGATATATCACGGACCTGATCTCGAGACGGAACCCTGACGCTTAAAGTCTCTTCCTGCCTGCGTTCTTACTTCTCTCTGGTACATCATTTTTCGTTAAGTACTGGTAATTATTTCTGCTTTTTTGCCGGAGC
>JAQYVW010000091.1 GCA_030145325.1 Desulfurivibrionaceae bacterium | reverse complement strand
TGAGATCTTGCGAATGGCTGGTCCACAGTTCTTTGACTATCATTTTTTTGTAATTGATAACAAAGAGTTCAATGCTTTTGCCGCTCCTTCGGGGATGATCTTTGTCCACTCGGGCTTGATTAAGACCACGGACTCGGAGGGTGAGTTGATCAGTGTTCTCGCCCATGAGATAGGTCATGCGGCCAGTCGCCATATCGCCGATCAGATCGCTAAGTCGACGAAGGTAAATGCCGCAACGGCGGCCATGGCTCTGGCTGGAATTCTTCTGGGGGCGGGGCCGGTGTCCGAGGCGTTGGTTACCAGTTCGTTGGCTGTCAACACCACTATGAATCTTAAGTTTAGTCGTCAGGATGAAGAAGAAGCTGATCGGATTGCCTATAAATTTATGAAGAAGTTGGGGCGTGATCCGGCTTCGATGTTGAGCATGTTGCGGAAGATGTACAGGATTGATCGCTATCGACAGGGGCAGATGCCCACCTATCTGCTCACCCATCCGCAACCAGCCCTGCGCATGAACTATGTTCAGAATCTTTTGCAAATGGATGGCGGTGCCGTTAACTATCCTGCTGAGGATCAGTTCGCCTTTCGGCGCATCAAGTGTCGTATTCTATCCTTAAGTGAAGCTGCGGTGACCCTCTTGCCGGTGTACCAGCGTGAGGCTGGAGACCTTTCTCTTGATCTTGATCGCCGGATGATGGCGGTTTACGGAATTTCCCTGGCGCAGCTAGCCAATGCAGATTTCGATGGTTCCATCGCTTCCTTGGCACAGGTGATCAAGCATTATCCCCATAAAACAATTTTGCAAACTGATCTTGGCGTTGTTTGTTTCGAGGCTGGTCGTTTTGGCAAGGCTTTGACTTTATTTGAAAAATCGTTAGCTGCCTCCCCGGATCGTCTATACAGCCAGTATTATCTTGCCCGAACTTTACGACGCTTAGGGAGATTGAAGGAATCGTCGCAGCTGTATGAGCAACTGCTCATCTCCATGCCGGATAACGCTGATCTTCATATGCAGCTGGGGAGGATTAAGGCAGAGTTAGGTGAGATGGCATCCGGTTATTACCATCTTGGTGCCTATTATTGGTATGAAGGAAAACCGAAGATGGCTAAACGTAATTTGCAACAGGCCACCGATTTGGCAAAGGATGGGGCCGTAAAGAATGCGGTGGAAGAGCTACAGGCAACGATTAAACGGGTAGAGGAAAACAGCAAGTAAGGGGGGATATTTGATCATTTGCCGAGGTGCTGCTGAGAAGCTATTTATTTTTTTCGTATCTTGCGCAGGGCCATAACTGCAAAATCCCGAAACAGCCGCGTTGCTTTGATTCGGCTTTCGTCCAATTTTGGTCGTCCGGCCTTGCGGTCAAGGTACAACATCCCGATGGGCTTCTTGTCCAAGAGGATGGGGAAGAGATAGACGGTTCGTCCTTTGACCAGATAGCGCAGATCATCAGGGAAGGCACCGCTGGCAGTGGCGGGAATGGCCATATCCTTGCCTTGCTTGAGGGAGCGGGGGATGGCATAGTCCGGATTCGCTAGATCATGGATGAAACTGTTGACCCCGTTAGGGTCGATATCACCGAGTCCGAAGCGGCCAATCAGTGAAATACTAGTTGGCTGGATGCTGACAATGGCAAGAATGATGCGGTCGAAACCAATGCCGCGATAGAGACCTTCCAGCAGGTTAGCGTAAAAATCGTTGAGATCGAACGGCCCCATTAAGGTTTCGGTGATATCGCGAATAAAGTCATTAATAGACTTATCTGTGCTAATCGGTAGTTCGTTAAGTTCCTCTGACTCTTCCCGTTCGATACCTTGCCCTCCCTTGGTCTGGGAGGAAACCTCGACATCTAAGCCACTCTTTTTTTGTTTATTCTTTCTATCTTTTACCCTAGCCGCTTTTTCCGGATCTTTTAATAGTTCGTCAAGTTTGCGAACCTTGCTGCGTATTTTTAGCTTAGAAAGACCAAAACGGAGGGAATCGGAGATGTCTTCTGAAGTGTCGATACTGTGGTCAACCATCTCCACCGCTTCCTCGGCTTCAACGGAGAGCATCTCTCCATATTTTTCCATCAGCGGATCTATATCTTCACCGTTACAGATGCTGTCCACAAGCTGATTGGAAAAGCAGGAGAGGTTTTGCAGCAGACTATCTGCGTCTCCTGGGCTTTTGGGTTCGGGGGGGGTGGGTTCCATGGCCAGAATAGCCTTCTCGGAAAGATTCCAGAATCGGGCTACTTCCTGGCCCACGGTGAAATAGGTCAGGCCATCCAAGACATCCATGGCTGCTTTTTCATCTTCCTGACCGTTTGCAATCCTGTCCTGAATGTCTCGGTAGAGGTCGGGTAGATAAATAAGGACGATGATTTTGCCCAGGTTATGGAGCAAGGCACAAATGAAGGTCTCTTCCGGCAGGACCTTGAGATTTTTCTTTACAGCCAAGTCTCGAGCTTGCAGAGCGCTTAAAAAGGAACGAGTGAGAACCTTGCTGATTTCATCTTTTTCGACCCCTGATTTGATGAAATCTTCAAAGAGAGCGATGGCGGTGGCTAGTTCACGTACTGCATCAAACCCTAATACGGTCACCGCTCGGGAAATAGAGTTGACCTGTTTACCAAGGGCGTAATAGGCGGAGTTGACAACCTGCAAAACCTTGTTGGTAAGAGAGTAATCTTTGAGAATAACCTTGGATAGGTCATAGGCCGCACTTCTACTACTGTGCGTCAAAGAAATGAGTTCTTGTACGTTGCTGGACATGGCCGGCAACTCACTCATGTTCATTTTTGCAAAAATTTCAGAAAGTTTTGTTGATACTTCTTGTGGTTCTTCAGCCATAGGTAGTTCACGGTGTAAGTTGAATATGGGAATTTTATAGGCATTTACGTAATTGAGTGGAACACATTATACGTGATTTGTAAAAAATATTCTATTGTTAGAGGGGGTTTTTTCTTAATTGCGTCGATAAAATATGCTACTGTTTCCAAGAGTCGGCTGCTTGCAGTCGTTTGGCGAGGCTCGAGTTGGAAAAATCGAACAACAACTTCCTGTTTTGCTTAGGTTGTTGCTGGAATCAAGCGTAGAATGAGGAACTGTATATGGAAGAATGGACGATAATGCTCCAGGAGCGACCGATCAAGACGTTTTCCATTAAAAATGGTGAGCGGGTCACCATTGGTCGTGGTTCTGAGGCCAATGTGGTGATCGACAACACTGCCATTTCCAGGGTGCATGCAGCCCTGGAAATGCTCAACGGTGTATATTTTATTTCCGATCTTAAAAGTCTGAACGGTACCATGGTAAATGGCGAAAAGGTCAGTGAGATGGTGCCGGTCTCCCCAAACGACACCATTAACATCGGCAAATTTCGTCTGGTTCCCGCTACGACTGGTGATCGCCAGGCTTCTTCATCTTCTTCGGTGGCGTCAATGGATCTTGATGATGAAACAGTGTTTGTCACCAGTAAGAAAGGTACTTCCGGCACTTCCACCGCCAAGCAGCCTTTATCCGACAATGCCAAGGAAGGCCCCTTTATCGTGGTCCTGCAGGGGCATGCCCATCCGCCCCGTCTTTCCATAAAGGGTAAAAGTAGCATCAAGATCGGTAAAGATGCGTCTTGTGAGGTGGTGGTGGGGGGCTGGTTTGTCGCTGCCGCGCAGTGTTACATCATTAAACGTGATGAAAAATTCTATATTGTCCCACAACGGAGCTGGGCATCGACAAATTTGAATGGTTTACAGATCAAGGAAGAACGGCCATTACATTTGGGGGATATTATCGAAATCCGTAGCGCTAAGCTACAGTTCGGATAGTAAGCCCGGATGTTAGGAAATCTTTATAATAGACTCTTCAAAGGCAAGGAGAGTTCCCATAACTCCCGTTCGGGAGACGATCTTGATGTTCCCACGATCATGGCTTCAGGCCGTGTTGCCGCCACTCCCTCCGCAGTTCCTGAATGGCAGCCCGGCGATGTTATCATGGAGCGATACAAGGTTGAAAGCGTCTTGTCCGGCGCCATGGGGCGGGTCTATATTTGTGATCATCTGGGTTGGGGAATCAAGTTGGCGATTAAATCTCCCCGCCCGGAGGTATTGGCCGACCATGAAGGTATGCAGCGGATCATCAAGGAAGCCAATGGCTGGATTCGCATGGGCATGCATCCAAATATTGCTGCCTGCTATTACGTTCTGGCTGTGGATCGCATCCCGCATCTCTTTATTGAATATGTCGATGGCGGCAGCCTTTCTGAATGGATACAGGCGGGGCGTTGTCGTGATCTGCGCACCACTCTGTCGCTGGCAGTGCAGTTTTGTCACGGGATGGAATACACCCATGCCCAGGGGATCATTCATCGTGATATCAAGCCCGCCAATATCTTGGTCACCAAGAACGCCCTGTTGAAAATTACCGACTTCGGCATTCTCCTCAAGACCTCAGATCGTGATGGGGGGAAGAAGGCGGCTCCTCTGCCCGTTAAGGTTGCTGATGAAAACAGTACGGTTGGTTTTCGTGGTACACCTGGCTTTGCTTCCCCAGAACAGTTTAAAAATACCCATAATGTTGATCATCGTACCGATATATTCTCTTTTGGTCTTTGTCTGTGGCTTATGTTGTGCGGTCGTAAGCCTTTTGCCAAAAACAATGTTAAGCAGGCCATTCCCGAGCCGGTGCCGGCTGTTGCCGGTCAGACTTTTTCTCCTTCATTGATTAAGGTATTAAAGAAGTCGGTGGCTTTTGCTGTTGAGGATCGTTATGACGATTTTGTCCAATTACGGCACGATCTCAACCATGCTTACCAAGAGTCATTTCGAGTTGCCTGTCCTTATGCTGAACTCACCAACATTGATCTTCGCGCCAGCAGTCTTAATAACCATGCCGTATCTTTTTTTGAATTAAATAAGGTGGCAAAGGCCGAGGAATGCCTGGATCGTGCTCTGGATATTAACGATGTTCTGCCGGAAGCTCTTTATAATATGGTTCTGCTGAAGTGGCGGCAACAGAAGGGGTCGGCGGTGCATTTACTGGGGCAGATTGAGGCGATCAAGAAACGTTTGCCCAAAGAGAAACTGTTTGATGATCTGATCGCTGGGGTCAGAGATGATGTGATGACCGGCGGCAGTGAGCGCAGCAAAGATTCGGATTATCCCGGCTTTCGCCTCTGTGTGCCGCGCAAGTCTCTGGAAGTATTTCGTGATGGACAACTGATGCAGTCTATTCAACGGAACATCGTTGATCACCTGGATAATAAGCGCTACCGGTCTTGTCATGAGGTTTTACAGACCGCGTGGAAGAACTATAATTTCTGCCGGGATAAGGTCTTTAACCGGGTCTACGAATCTCTGCTCAAGGTTAGAACCCAGCAGGAGCAATTGATCTCCACCCAGCGGTTGATGACCTTGCGTGGCAGCAAACGTCCTGTTACTTGTATAGCCTATCTTCCCGGCAGTAAGCATGTTGTTGCCGGAGGACTTGATGGTAAATTAACGGTATGGGATTTTGTCGCTCGCAAGAAAGTCAGTACCATTGACAGCAAAGGGGTGCCAATTCGTACCCTTGCGGCCAGCCCCAAGGGCGGGGTTCTAGGGATCGGGGCCGAGAACGGGGTGGTTACCATCTGGTCCACTAAAACCGGCAAGGTAAAGAGCTCCGACCAACGGCATGAAGGGAGTGTGCGGGCTCTTTCTTTTAGCGCCGATGGTAAATGGCTGGCTTCAGGCGGCGAGGACGGGTTGCTCAAATTACGTCGTCTTGCCACCGGCAAGGAAACAATTATCTCCATTGCCGATAGTGGCGCGGTGTGTTCCCTGGCTTTCTGTGGCGAGGGTAATGATCTGGTTAGCGGCAGTGAGGATGGGACATTGCGATTCTGGGAAGGAGGCGGCAAGGAGTACATCCATCGGGTTGAAGCCCATGCCATGCCGGTGTTGTCCCTTTCTGTTTCCCCGGATGGTCGTCGTTTTGCTTCAACCAGCGCTGATCGTTTGGTCAAGGTATGGGAACGGCATTCCAATCGTTGTTTGCAGATCATTGAAGCCCATGAGGAAGCTATCTCATCGGTGTTAATGTTATCTGATAACCGTTATGTGGTTTCCGGCTGTGAGGATGATATTATTAAGCTCTGGGATATCGAAACTGGCCGCTGTGCAATGGTTCTCGATGGGCGAGGGGATGGCATCTGTAGTTTGGCGCCGGGGCCGAAACCGCATATCTTTATGGCTGGACGCCGTGATGGGGCTTTGGTTTTCTGGATGAATATTTATCAACTAACCTGTGATTGATAACTGCCCGAGGGTGAAACTTTTATGATTTTTTCATGGCTGCGAAATTTATTTTGCCGTGATACGTCCGTGGCAAGTTTCGGTAGAACCGATACCGGTCGAGTACGAGCCAATAATGAGGACAGCTTTGTTATCCTTGCTGATCGCAATATGTTTATTGTCGCGGATGGCATGGGTGGACATAATGCTGGAGAAGTGGCCAGTAGAGTGGCCATTGAAACGTTAATTGAGTATTTTTCAAAATCTGCCCTCCAGTCCATGCGTGGCAATCGTGAGGAGATCCAGCACTTTATGGTCAGTGGCCTGCGGCGAGCCAATGATGAGGTGATGCTTTTGGCTGCAGATGATGAGGAGAAGAAGGGAATGGGCAGCACCCTGGTGGCGGCGTATGTTGACGGCAAAACCCTCCATACTTGTCATGTCGGGGATGCCCGTTGCTATCGGACCGACGGCGATTCATTGGTTCAGATAACCACCGACCATACCCTGTTAGCTAAAACTGAAACCACCAACCCCGGTACCGGAGAAAAGCGCAAGGTTAGCCGTCATGTGGTGACCCGTGCCATTGGTTTTCTTTTTAAGGAAGATCCTGAGTATCATGCCGTCAAATTATCACCCAAGACTAAAATTTTGCTCTGTTCTGATGGGCTTTGGTCCATGGTTGACGATTCCCGTTTGGCTGAAATCATGCGAGAGGTGGAGGAGCCTGAGGAGGCGACGGAGATCATGATTCGGGAGGCAAATGCGGCTGGTGGCAAGGATAATATAACTGCGCTGGTGGCTTATTGCTGATCAGGTTTTGAGGATCGTTGAGCTTAGAGCTAACATGCCAGAGGGTGGCGGCGGAAACTTTCCGTCGGCGCTCTTTTTTTGTTGTGACAACCAGGTGATTAGGATGTGGAGCAGGCCTTGATCGTATCCCGCAGGGTTTGCCAGTTTACCGAACTTTGCCGACAGTTTTGGCTTGTCAGGAGGACGACTTGGGGGATTACCTTCAACCCATGTTTGCCCAAAGTGCCGTCTGGTGACAGGTTGTCGGGGTGAAGATATTTTTGGCAAAGGTCATTGGTGCAGAGGCAGCCGATAACCGCCCGCGGACTAAGCAATTCGATGTGCCTGACCAGAAAATCGCGGCTCCGCAGCACCCCCTGTTGCCGGTGCAATTTGCCGCTGATGACAATTCTTGCGTCACGGTAACCCAGTTCCAGGGCCAGTTCTTTTGTTTCACGTAGTTTGCATGGAAGAGTGCATTCCGCTGGGCATTGCAGTCCCTCTTCACTGTCAATGACCGTAGGACAACCTTGTGGCCGTAAGCAGTAAGGTAAGAAAAGGATTCGTTCAGAAAAAGGGACCGCTATAAATTTCTGGTAGAAAAAGTTGTTTGCGGCAGCAACTACGCGTCTGGCGTAGCGATCCTTGTTCATGGTTGGGAAATACCGTGACAGCGGTCGGTACAGGTACACCAAGAGTGGCAGGGAAATAGCAGTGGGGATAATTTGCATCAAGGCCCGGAAGAGAGATGGTTTCGTTGGCGTTGTCAGCGGCGGCGTTTCTCGAATATACCTTGGACCATGCCGTAACAAGAGGATAACACGTAATTTCTGTCTTTTACCGAAGGTGGCGTTTATAAAAAAATGGCAAAATTTAGATTATTCTACTTGATCAAGATCCCTTATACAAGCGCATCAGGAAAAAGTTTTGCAACGTTCTCTCATGGTGATGGGCAGTGAAGAGAGCTCTTGGAAAATAGCGCGGCTAGCAAATCTCTCCCCCCCTCCAGGGTATTTTCTTTGTCTCTTCCTCATAACCATTGTCGGCCATCTGCGCAGATGGCCGACAATGGTCTAGTTTGATAATCTACCTCGGTTGCCTTAACCCAGGAATGATTAGGCACATTCCGAGTAGCCACAGGCGTGGCAGACACAGCAGCCGCCTTCATGTTCAATAACCCCGCCGCATTCAGGGCAGGCGCCGAACATGGCGTTACTCTCATTGAGTGATGCATCCTTGAAGCCGTTTTTCTTTTCCAGGTGAAGGCGGATGGCCTGGGCAATGGCGTCGGCGCAGGATGTTACCCGTTTCTCACCAAATCCTGCCGGTTTGTGGCAACTGATGCCGATCATCTGTTTGATGATCGGTTCCGGCGACATGCCGCTTCGCCAAGCCTGGGAAACCAGGCGACCGATGGCTTCACACTGACTTGCTGCGCAGCCGCCAGCCTTACCCACCGTGTTAAACAACTCAAAGGGCTTATTTTTGTCATCCTCGTTGATGGTTACGTACATCGGTCCACAGCCGGTGGTCATCTGGTAGGTGCAACCGGCCAGCATGGCCGGACGATCACGTTTGATTGGCCGAGGTTTAGTGCTTGCTGTGGGCGCTGCCGCAACGTCCTTAGTGTCGGTCTTGCCAATGCTCAGGACCTGGTTCTCTCGGCAACCGTCCCGGTAGATGGTGACCCCCTTGCAGTTCAACTTATAGGAGAGAAGGAACGCTTCCTTAACATCTTCCTCGCTGGCATCGTGTGAGAAATTGATGGTTTTGCTCACCGCGTTGTTGGTATGTTCCTGAATTGCCGCCTGGATATCAATATGGTTGCGAGGGGTGATATCGTGGGCGGTTTCGAAGATCTGTCGGTATTTGGCGGGGATTTCCTTGATACCGCTAACCGAGCCATTGTGAGCAATGTCCTTGATCACTTTTTTCGAGTAGAAGCCTTCCTTGATGGCGATTTCCTCAAAGAGTGGGTTTACCTCGAAGAGTTCGTCGTTATCCATTACCCGACGAACATAGGAAACCGCGAAGAGTGGTTCCACGCCGCTGGAGGCTCCGGCCAGGAGGCTGATGGTGCCGGTGGGAGCGATGGTGGTGCGGGTGGCGTTGCGCACCGGGGTGCGCGGGTCGCGCTGACCATAGATGCTTTCTGGGAAATTAGGGAAGGAGCCACGTTTCTCGGCCAGCTTGATGGACGCATCGAGAGCAATATCATCAACAAACTTCATCATTTTTTTGGCAGTTTCAGTGGCTTCCAGTGAGGAGTAGGGGATTTCGAGCTTTACCAGCATGTCGGCAAAGCCCATGACGCCGAGACCTATTTTACGGTTCGCCTTGGTCATTTCCTTGATCTCAGGGAGGGGATAGTTGTTGATGTCCACCACGTTGTCGAGGAAGTGAACCGCTTGCCGCACGGTTTTTTCCAGTTTCTGGTAGTCGATCTTGCCCTTCCTCACCATGTGGGCCAGATTCAGGGAACCTAAATTGCATGATTCGTAAGGAAGGAGCGGTTGTTCGCCACAGGGGTTGGTGCTTTCGATGGGGCCCACCGCCGGGGTGGGATTTTCGGCGTTGATGCGATCAATGAAGACGATCCCCGGTTCACCGGATAGCCAGGCTTGCTTGACTACCTGTCGGAAGACCTTGGCGGCATTTTGCATCCGCACCACCTCGCCGTTGCGGGGATTGATCAGCGGATACTCTTGATTGTTGGCCAGGGCGGTCATGAAGTCGTCGGTGAGGGCCACCGAGAGGTTAAAGTTATTGAGAACCGAGAGATCCGCCTTGATCTTGATGAAATCCATGATATCCGGGTGATCCACCCGCAGGATAGCCATGTTGGCACCCCGCCGCGTGCCGCCCTGTTTGATGGTTTCGGTGGCACAGTCAAAAACCGACATGAAAGAAAGCGGGCCGCTGGAGATGCCGCTGGTGGAATGAACCACGTCGTTTTTGGGGCGGATGCGGGAGAAGGAAAAACCGGTGCCACCGCCGCTCTGATGGATCAGGGCGGTATTCTTCACCGCGCTGAAGATGCTGTCCATGGAATCTTCAATGGGGAGGACAAAACAGGCGGAAAGCTGCCCCAGTTCCCGACCGGCGTTCATCAGGGTAGGGGAGTTGGGCAGGAAGTCGAGATCCGCCATCATGGTATAAAAATCCATGGCCAGTTGGTCAACCTTGGCCTTGGGATCATAATTACGGTCGCCGTCGGCAATGGTTTTGGCTACTCGCCAGAGCATGGAAGTAGGAGTCTCCTGAACCTTGCCCTTAATATCTTTTTTAAGATAACGACGTTCCAGCACCGTAATGGCATTGGCGGAAAATGCAGGTTGGGGAGCGCCAGCGGGAGGATTTGGAGACGTGGTGGTGGATTTTTTCGGCATGGATTGTTCTCCTGATTCAAAGTAAATGAGTTGAATATGTCACTGGGCCGCTATCATTTCCGTCTTTGTGTTGTTCCGGCAGGAACAAC
>JAQYVW010000017.1 GCA_030145325.1 Desulfurivibrionaceae bacterium | reverse complement strand
ACCGAATCTGCCGCGTTATCGCCCTGCTCACATACCAATGTATGTTTCGCAGAACGATGCCTTTCATCTCCGGCACCCTGCAAACAGTTAAAATTACGCTCATATTGGGAGAATTAGCCACGCCCCCGTGAGTAGTTACAATTTAAGAAATGGGGGCCGAGATCAGCAATACCGCCGCCAACCCCGCCACCTTTATTTTATAATCGCTCAGGGGCAACGCGGCCTGTTCAACAAAGATGTCGTTGGGGCTGTCGGCAGCGGTATCGATGATTTTATGCCAGCAGCGACCGGAGGGCGGAGATGGGGCAGTAAAGGTGCGGAGGCGACGGTGGCCGTTCAACATCAAGAAAAAATCATTATCCTCAACATTAGCGCCAACACTGTTACCGGCAAGGAAAAAGGCGAGGGTTTTAGTCTCTGCCGACCAGTCTTCACTTCCGGGATTGGTTGATTGCCAGCGAATGGGAATTTCCCCTACGGCATCGGTGGCCGGGAAGAAATTAGCCCGCCGGAAAACCGGATGTGCTTTACGCAACGCAATCAATAATTGAAAAAAACGCAGTAAGTCTTTGTTGGTTTCGGCTAACCGCCAATCCAGCCAACTGATGGGATTATCCTGACAGTACGCATTGTTGTTGCCGTCCTGACTCCTGCCAAACTCATCCCCCGCAGTGAGCATGGGTGCCCCCTGCGAAAGCATCAGAATCACCGCCAGGGTCCGATGCCGCCGGTTACGAAGTTTGATGATTTTCTTGTTGGCGGTTTCTCCTTCGGCCCCGGAATTCCAACTTATCTCGTGGTTACAGCCATCACGGTCATTCTCGCCGTTCCGTAAATTGTGCTTGTAGTTATAGCTAACCAGATCGTGGAGGGTGAAGCCGTCATGGCTGGTGATGAAGTTGATGCTGTTGTATGGTCGCCGGTCATTATGCTGGTAAAGATCAGAACTACCGGCGATTCTGGTGGCCAGGGCGGCAACACTATTATCATAACCGCAGACAAAATGGCGGACATCATCGCGGAACTTACCGTTCCACTCCGCCCAACGGGGATGGGAAGAGAAATTACCCACCTGGTAAAGCCCAGCGGCATCCCACGCTTCGGCAATGATCTTAGTATGGGCGAGAATGGGATCCTCGGCGATTTTTTCCACCATCGGCGGATTGGCAAGCACCTCCCCGGTTGGGGATCGGCCCAGGATGGAAGCAAGGTCGAAGCGAAACCCATCCACATGCATCTCAATCACCCAGTAGCGCAGGCTGTCCATGATCAGATTTCTGACCAGGGGGTGGTTGCAGTTGAAGGTGTTGCCACAGCCGGAAAAATTAAGGTAGTCACGGTTCTCCTGATCCAACAGGTAGTAGATGGTGTTATCCAAGCCCCTGAAACTGTAGGTGGGGCCGTTACCACCACCCTCGGCGGTATGGTTATAAACCACATCCAGGATCACCTCGATCCCGGCCCGGTGCAGGGCCTTGACCATCTCCTTAAACTCCCGAACCTGATTGCCATTGACGCCGTTAATGGCATAGGAAGCCTTGGGGGCAAAAAAAGCCAGGGGGCTGTAGCCCCAGAAATTTTTCAAGGGGCGACCGGTTTCCGGGTCATTGAAGATACTTTCCATCTCATTAAATTCAAAAACCGGCAGCAGTTCCACCGCCGTAATTCCCAGTGCTTTGAGATAAGGAATCTTAGCGACGATCCCATCATAGGTGCCGGGATGACCGACCTCCGAACTCTCGTGGTTGGTAAAACCACGCACATGCAGTTCGTAGATCACCGAATCTTTGAGGGGGATGTTAAGGGGGCGATCACCCTCCCAGTCAAACTCATTGTCGATGATAGCGCAGCGCCGCTTAAAGTCACTTTCCGGGCTTTGCGGGTTATGGCGGCGGTAAGGCACTCCCCATTGATGACCACCGGTAAGCGCTTGGGCGTAAGGATCGAGAAGGATCTGGGCAGAAGAAAAAACATGCCCGCTCCCTTTGGGATCATACGGCCCAGCAACCCGATAACCATAGCGACGGTCGCGGGGCAGATGATGAATCTTGATATGCCAAATATCGCCAGTGCGGTTCAGCTTCGAATCCAGAATAATTTCAGCCTCTTTACTGGCCTCGCCCGGCTTAAAAACCAGCAGGCTTACCCTTTCGGCATGACGACTGAAAATAGCAAAATTAACGGTGTCGGCCATGATGGTGGCCCCCAGAGGCAGCGGTACACCAGGACTAGTCTGATAGGAATACATAGCAAGATCAACCAAAATAACCGTTGTTAAAGAGATTCTTAATTCTAGTTTGTTTAACCGTCACCGTTAGATATATAATACTCGACAAGGAAAGTCTAACGGTGAATATCACCCCCGCATCGGCGTGGGCAGACGATGAATCCACACAGGAGATATACCTATGAAACTATTCGAGAAACTGGGCATGATGGGCGTGGGCGATATCAGTATTGACTGGAGCCTGTCACCAAGTAATACTTTTGCTATCTTTGAAAGTTGGGGCGGACCGGAACGGCTTCGCGACCAAAAAGAGCGGTTCCATTATTTTTACATCGATAACTGGGAGCCGCCTGCCAAGCTCTGCCTGATGGAACGTGGGATAAAATTCGCCAAGGTGCTGGCTCACATCAACGCCCCCCAGGAGATGATCGACCAATGCGTAGCCGGACAAGGCAAGTCGTCACGCGATCAGAGTTACGCCATTGACGAGACCCTTAAACAATGGCTCCTGGAAAACGTGGTGGATTCCGATGATGATTCTTTTATCATCCCTGTACTGGCCGCCCATGAGGAAGAACCGTTGGCCTGCAATTTGCCGGACAAGGACGAAAAGCAACCGGCTGACCTGCAAACCCGCGCCCTGCGGAGCGCTCCCGCCCATATTCAGGAAGAGGAGGTTGCCGGCATCGTCAAGGCCGAGAATTTTTTCGACAGCCAGCATAACCCAGAGGGGCGGTTTACCAACTATCTGGTCAATAATAACGACGGCAAAACCATCTCCGACCTTGCCAGCGGCATCATGTGGCAGCGAACCGGCTGTGATATCACCGCCATCCGGCACGTCCACGCCTGGGTGAAAAAACTCAACGAGCAAAAATACGCAGGCTTTTCAGACTGGCGACTTCCCACCATGGAAGAGGCCCTGGCCTTGCTTGAGCCCGAACAAAACCCCAAGGGTCTCTTCCTGCACCCCTGTTTCTGTATGGGCCAGCCCTTTATTTTTCTGGCCGATGAGCGTAAACCAGGCGGCTATTGGTTTATTGATTTCAAACAGGGCACCGTTTTCTGGGCCTCAGGAACCATCCCCGGTGGCTTCGGCCGGGTTTGTCGTACCTTATAAGGTCAAGTAAAACATCCTGGTCTGAGGCACACCGCCCCAGACCAGGATACGCTCACAACCACCACTGTTACGAAAAAACCACTTTGCTGCTGCGGATGCTGTTGAAATGACCCCACGGAAAGTCAAGTAACATCCTCCCGGGACTGGTTGGTCAGATTACCCCACCGAAGGTACGCTTTTGCAAGAACGAAGAAAACAGCCCCGAAAACAGCTACCACCAGCTCAGGGTTTGACCTTTTTTATTCAGGACGAGGAGCACCGGTATCTTGGCATCGTTGACGATATTTGTGATGAGGGGATGGGGATTTCCGTGGAAAGTTATTTTGCCCCCGGCACCATGCTGGAGATTACCCTTGTGGAAGATGAGCAAGAATCATATTTCATTGGCGAAGTCAAGTGGTGCCAAACGGATGAATGGCTGGAAGGCAGCTATCACCTGGGCATTGTTACCCGGATAAAAATGGTGACCTGACCATCTGGTAAACGAGTGAATTCCATCCTTACCGGAGTAGGTTCCCGCCTCATCCCAACAAAGTCAGACCTTGCAGAAAAGAAAACCCTCTCAAGACACTCTTTGACATTTCCAACAAGCGGTCTTATGGTTTCATGCCTCTAGCAAACCATAATCTCTGAAACCACTAATGGTGCCAAATGCCTAAGATTCTCTCCCTTGAAGAAAAACTCCTGAAAAACCTCTCGGCACCTGCCCTGGCCGGTCGCCTGATGTCGTTGCCCGCCCCTGAACGGTTGGCCATCATCCTGGATCGTGATGACGCCAAAGATGTGGTGGCAGCACTTCCTGAGCCTGATTTCTACTTGTTTGTCAAGGAACTGGATCTCGACAGCGCCGCCCCACTGCTGGCCATGTCCAGGCCGGAACAGTTTACCCATCTCATTGATGTTGACTGCTGGCAGGGAGATGATTTATTAGCTGGTAAGACCTTGGCCTGGTGCGAGGCGATGATCGCGGCCAACGAGGTTAAATTCCTCAACTGGCTCTACAAGGTTGATTTTGAATTTCTCATTATTTTCTTTAAGAAATGGCTCTCTCGGGTGGAGATCATTGAAGACGAGGATGATTACCAGGAAGAAAGCGATATCCTGCCCCGGCTAACCATCGACAACCAATACTATTTTTCCACCCGCTACCCCATCCACGAAGCACTGCTCAAATATATCCTCGGCTACCTGTTTGAGAACCACCACGGCTTTTATGTCGCCCTCCTACAACACACCCGCATCGGAATGGAGGCCGAAACAACGGAGCTTGCTTACCGCTTTCATCGGGGCCGACTTGCCGATCACGCCATCCCCGACCACGAAGAAGCAGCGGGCATCTATCAACCCCTGCTCAGCCGACAAATCAAACCAAACAAGACCATTATCCCCCTTGGCGAAGACGATGCTGCGCCCCCGACCTTTGCCATGACCATGGTCAGAAAACGCGACCTGCTGGGCGCGGCCCTGGCCCGCATTGATGATCAGAACAGCCAAGCCACCCTCCGCCAGGAAATGGCAACCCTTGCCAACAAGGTGCTCATCGCTGACCGGCTGGACACCGACGACCCCACCAACCTGCACCGGGCGGCGGATAAGGCGGCAGCAATGGTCAACCTGGGCCTGGTTCTTTTTGCCGGCGACGACGAAACCCTGGCGGCCCAGACCCTGCAGCAGGTGTATCTCGAACATCTGTTCCGCTACGGCCACTCCACCGCCGCCACCATCACCAACCGACTCAACAATATCATCGACAACGATCTGGTTCCACACTGGCCGGAAGGGATTAACCTGCTGGATGAACCGTGGCTGGAAAAAATTGATCTCCTTAGCTCCCGAACTCCCATTATCCGGCGCCCGCAAAGCAACGGCCCCACCGAAGAGGATTTTATTCGCAGTCCCTCTGACTTGGATCAGGCCCAGAAGATTTTGCACATTTTTGAGGCCTTACCCCCCCTGCTCAAAGAATGCAAACAGCGATGTCGACAAGAATGGGAACAACTGGAAGCCGACCTGTACCGCAAGGGGTATACCCACAGCCTTGCCGATGTAACCCTTGGCAGTCTTTTATTCACCGGCGTGGCCAACGAAATATGGACAGGAAGTTTTGAGATCAGCCCATTGCCACTGGCGCTGTGGGGGGAAATAGCCCCCCTGCTGGCCCCAGCCACCATGGAAAAAACCTTGCGGGCACGACTGCGCGAGATCCCGGGAGAGACACAGGCTGCCGAAGATTATCTATTGCCGCTCTTCACCCGCTATCACGAAGAAATGGCGCATCGCACTGAACTCCCCGACCCACGAATGATGCCATTTTTTCTTTTCAGCGCAGAAGAGACATAGCCCACTAGGCAAGATTGTTCCCTATCCCAAGCACCCGGAGCGGATCAATCCGCCAGCGATGGGGCGATTCATAGCCGACAATCCGGTCGCCGCTCTGCGGGTCTTCCTGCAACAAGTTGATATCCAAGGGGGTAATCGCCCAATCCTGACCGGCATCGTATACCACCCGCACCACCGGCTTACGTAGATCCCCGGTATTCTCCACCACCACCCCGATACGACCACTCTCCAACCGCACCACCGTGCCGGGCGGATAGATCCCCACACAGCGGATGAAACGCTGCACCAACGCCTCATTAAAATGACTACAGCGCCACCCATAAATCTTACGTAGCGCGGCCACCTGATCTAGCCCCTGATGGTAACAACGGTCGGCGGTGATGGCGTCAAAAACATCGACAACTGCTGCCATTTGCGCGGCCGGGGATATTTCATCCCCTTTCATATTGTAAGGATAGCCGCTGCCGTCAAACCGTTCGTGATGTTGCCGGGCGATGAGGGCGGCGGTTTCAGGTATATGATCCATTTTTTCAAAGATATCCTGGCTATAAAGAGCATGTTGCTTGATAATCGAAAATTCGCTGTCGGTGAGCGCGGCAGGCTTATTGAGAATGGCCAAGGGCACCGACATCTTGCCCACATCATGCAATAAACCACCCAGGCCGATAACCCTGCACACCTCACCATCAAGCCCCATGGAGCGGCAGAAGGAGATCAACAACGCCCCCACACTCACCGAGTGCATAAAGGTATACTCATCCCTGTTCCGCACCCGCATCAGCAACAACAGCGCATCCTTATTGCGGCAGACGGTATTATCCATCTCCGTCACCAGATCCTGGCTCGCATCAATATCGATATCTTTGCCGGAGCGCACATCATCAAGCATCCTCTTAATCACCTTCCGCGACTTGCTCCGAACCGCTTTGGCGGCAACAATCTCCTCTTGCAGAGGAACATGAAGCAACGGCGGCTCCTCTTCTATATCTTCGACAAAATCAATCTCCACCACCGCTGCCGACTCCGCCTCCGACTCCCCAGAACGGCTCTCATCCTCCACATCAAAGCCCCGGTCGGTATCGATATAGACATAATCCATCCCCCAGTCGATCATCTGCTCGATGGCCTCCCGGCCCCTAATCCGCTTTTGATTAAACAGGAAGGGATGTTGGAGCCAACTGCCACCAAAACGATGGATATAGACGCCGGGGCGGAGTTGTTTGACTTCTACCTTCTTAATCATGAGGGCTCATAATCCTGAAATAACGCCTAAAGGCATTTCACATAAATGCTGCCTCATCTCATCGGCAACCTTCTATATTCTAATACCAAAACAGCCCCAAAGCCAGAACGGAAAACCCACAATCAGGGACCAAGACGCTATCCGTTTGCCACCAGGGCGGAGAACCGGTATATTGTCGCATCTTGTCCCCTAGCTCAGAGCGGAGATATCATTTTGGCAAAACAGAACAAACAACATACCCCGGCGATCATGTTGCAGGGCACCTGCTCCAACGCCGGCAAATCGGTGCTTACCGCCGCCCTCTGCCGCATCCTTTTGCAGGACGGCTACAAGGTCGCGCCTTACAAATCGCAAAACATGTCCCTAAACTCCTTTGTCACCCGCGACGGCTTGGAGATGGGCCGCGCTCAGGTGGTGCAAGCCCAAGCCGCGCGCCTGGATCCCGATGTGCGGATGAACCCGATCCTGCTCAAGCCCTCATCGGACGTGGGCAGCCAGGTAATCGTCAACGGCAAGCCGCTGGGCAATATGAGTGTCGCCGATTACGTGCGCTACAAACCAACAGCGTTCAAGGCCGCGATTCACGCCTACAACTCACTGGCTGCCGAAAACCAGGTGATGGTTCTTGAAGGAGCGGGCAGCCCCGGCGAGGTCAACCTCAAGGCCCACGATATCGTCAACATGGCCATGGCCCGCGAAGCCCACGCCAAGGTGTTGCTGGTTGGCGACATCGACCGAGGAGGCGTCTTCGCCTCCTTTGTCGGCACCATTGAGGTGCTTGACCAATGGGAGCGAGATCTCATCGCTGGCTATGTGGTCAACCGATTCCGTGGCGACAAGAGTCTCCTGGCCGACGCCTTTTCCTATATGCTCGAAAAAACCGGCAAGCCAGTGCTGGGCACGGTTGACTACCTGAAAGATCTGGGGCTGCCGGAAGAGGACTCCGTAAGCTTCAAGGAAGGGCTGTTCAACAGTACCGCGCCCTCCGGCGAGCATGTGACGGTGGCGATGATCGACCTGCCCCATATCTCTAATTTCACCGATGTAGAGCCATTTTTGGCCGAACCGGACGTACATCTCCGGGTGGTGAAAAAACCGGCAGAGTTGGGCTGCCCGGATGCGATTATCCTCCCCGGCAGCAAGAACGTTATCGCCGACCTCACCTGGCTCAAGGACTCCGGCATGGGAGCCCAGATCCAAAAACTTGCCGAAAGCGGGAAGACGGAAATCATCGGCATCTGCGGCGGCTTTCAGATGCTGGGCAAGAAGATCGACGACCCGCACCAAATCGAATCCACCGGTGAAAGTCTGGCCGGACTCGGCCTGTTGGAGATGACCACGGTCCTAGAAGAAGAGAAAACCCTTACCCGGCAAGAGGGCGTCCATCTCGCCTCGAGCCTTAAGGTGCATGGCTACGAGATTCACCACGGGCAAAGTCGGGGCATTTCCAGCCCGGCGCTGCGCTGGCAAAACGGCGAAACGGCGGGAGTGTGGGCAACGGAGAAAAACCTCTGGGGCAGCTACCTGCACGGCATCTTCGACGCCGACCCCTTCCGCCGCTGGTTCATCGACCGACTACGGACGGAGAAGGGAATGGTTGCCCATGGACAAATTGTTGCCGCCTACGATCTCGAACCAGCCTTTGACCGCCTGGCAAAAGTTGTCCGCGAGGCCCTTGAGATGGATGTTATCTATAAACTGCTGGGGCTATAATGGACCTGGAATACCAGATTATCGCCGCCCTCGTTCTCGACCTGCTCCTGGGCGACCCTCGCTGGTTGCCGCATCCGGTGCGGTTGATGGGCAACAGCGCCATCTTCCTTGAAAAACTGCTGCGACGGCTCATCGCTAACGAACGATGCGCCGGAATTTGCACCACGTTCTCGGTGCTGCTTGCCACCGGCCTTACCACCCTTGCCATCCTCCATGGCGCTTCACTCCTGCATCCGTACCTTGAAACCATCTGCTCCATCCTGCTCATCTATACCAGTCTCGCAGTCACCGATCTGGCTCGACACGCCAAGGCGGTTTACCAGGCCTTAGTTAAAAACAATCTCAAACTGGCCAGACAACGGGTGGGGATGATTGTTGGCCGCGACACCGCGGTTCTTAACGAAACGGATATTGCCAGGGCCACGGTGGAAAGCGTGGCTGAAAGCATGGTGGACGGAGTAACCGCCCCGCTGTTTTTCGCCTTTCTTGGCGGGCCGCTAGGGGCGATGCTCTATAAAGCGATCAACACCATGGACTCCACCTTCGGCTACAAAAACGCCCAGTACCAGAACTTCGGCTGGGGGCCAGCCCACCTTGACGACTGCGCAAATTTTATCCCGGCACGAATTACCGGCCTACTCATCCCCTTGTCGGCATTGCTCACTGGGATGGATTACCGGAACGCCTGGAAGATCTTTCGCCGCGACCGCCTGCAACACACCAGCCCCAACTCGGCCCATAGCGAGGCCGGAGTAGCAGGCGCCCTGGGCGTCCAACTGGGCGGCAGTAATATCTATTTCGGCAAAACAGTAAAAAAACCCTTCTTGGGTGATCCATTGCAACCCATCACTGCTGCCCACATTCCAGCCACCAATCGGCTCCTTTTCATCACCACCCTGCTTGCCACCGCCCTTGGCCTGATCCTGCGCCTCTACTCCTGAAGCAAACCAATCCGCCCCCCCACGCCAATCTGATCCTGCTCTTCCACGGCAGCCATGGCTAAGAGCTTGAAGGCTTCACGCTCCTGTGGGTTGCCGATCACCGCAATCATGTCGTCGCCAGCAAAACAGTAATCGGCTTTAGGATTGGGGGCGAAGACGTTATTACGAATAACCCCGACAATGGAAACACCGGTACGATTGCGGATGGCGGCCTCAGCGATGCTCTTACCCACCAGCGGACTATCTTCCAAAAGCTCCAGCCAGGAGATCTCAATCAAATCCTTGACCTTGTCCAGCCTGGTAATTAGTTGCGCATCGGAATGATCCTTATAGATCGGCGCATATAGCTTACGGCGCACCGCATCGGTGTACTCCTGAATGACTGTTGCTGAAAATTCAAGGTGCATGAGTGTCTGCCGGGCCACCTCCAACCCTGCCTCCATCTCGGCCAGAACCACCATGTAAACCCCATTCTCGTAGAGGGCCTTCATCTGCTCTTCACTTTTGGCCTTGACCACAATGTGCATATCCTTGTTGAGCAGCTGCGCCTTTCTGACGATCTCCCCGGCAATGACCACCGAAGGAATAGTGAGCAGCAGCAACTTAGCGTCAGCAACCCGCGCCGCATGAAGCACCACATCTTGACTCAGATCCCCATAGATAACCGGCAAGCTCGCCTCTTTACATTCACGCATCCGGGTATGATCCATTTCAACCAGCACAAATGGCACCCCCAGCTGTTGAAGAATATAGGCCACATGCTGCCCCACTTGGCCACCGCCGCCGATTAAGACATGATCATGAAAATCGGGATCGGGAAGATTAGCGGTTTGCAACGGTTCGTGACGAAAAAGACGTTTACGGAGCCGGTATAACGGCGCAGCCAAGGATGAGAGGAAGGGAGTGGTCGCCATACTGATCACCGAGGTGGCCAGAACCATGGAATAAAGATCGTTACCAAAGGCTCCGCTTTCAAGGCCCACCCGAGCTAAAACAAAAGAAAACTCGCCCACCTGAAAGAGACCCAGCCCCACGGAGAGGGGAACAATATTGGCATAACCGAACAGACGAGCGAGAGCGGCAAAGATCGTGCCCTTGCCCACCGAAACCACAAAACCTAAGAGCAGAATCTCTTGCCAATGAGCGACGATGAAATGAAGATCAAGGAGCATCCCCACCGAAGCAAAGAAGAGCAGGCCAAAGATATCCCGCAGAGGAATGATGTCACTCAAGGCCTGGTGGCCGAAATCTGATTCACTTAAAACCATTCCGGCAATAAAAGCGCCAAAGGCAAAGGAGAGACCGAAGAGATAGGTGGCGTAACCGATGCCGAGACCAATGGCGGTAATGGTGAGGATAAACAACTCCCGTGAATTCCAGCCCGCAACAACCCCCAGTAGTTTCGGCAGAATACGGGTGCCTAAGTAAAACATTAAAAAGAGGAAAACCGCTGACTTGACCACCGCGATCCCCAACAGCGGCAAACCGGCCTGCGGGTCGCTCAACTGCGGGAGGATAATCATCAACGGCACCACCGCCAGATCCTGCACGATGAGCATGCCGATCATTACCCGGCTGGACAGGGTACCCATCACCCCCTGGCTCATCAGGGTTTTAAGCACCACCATAGTACTGGAAAGGGAAATCAAGGCCCCCAGCCACAACGCCTGGTTGATAGGCAGGTTGAAATGACGACCAATACCGAACCCCAAGGCCATGGTTAATAAAATCTGGATCGGGGTGCCGATCAGGGCAACCTTACGCACCGGCTTTAGTTCCGCCAGGGAAAACTCCAGCCCCAGAGCAAATAGAAGCAGAGCAACACCGATCTCGGCCAATAACTCGATCTCATGAGTGTCGGTGATAGCAAAGCCGCCGGTATGGGGCCCCACCACAATCCCGGCCAAGATATAGCCCAAAACCAACGGCTGCCGTAACCGCTGGGCAATTAAGGCGCCAAGCAAGGCCACCACAACAAGAATAATGATATCAGCAGCGATTCCCATTCAAAAACTCCCGCAAAGATTTCAGCCCAAAATATAATGCCACTCCCAAACTATGCCCCAAAAGGAAGGCTGCTGTCCAGTATCAGTCCAAAGGGGAAGAAACAGCCCCCCCGATATCCTTTTCAATTGACAGAGCGGACAATGTCCAATATCTAGCAAGGACGAACAATAATCGTTCGGAAAGCTAAAAGTCCCCCTCACCGGGCAGGAAAAATAAACAGATGGACAATTCACTACCTAACTGCTGGGAAATTACGGAATGCGGCCGCGAGAAAGGCGGCAGAAAGGTTGAGGAACTGGGGGAGTGTATCGCCTCCAAAGAAGGTTTGGGGCATAGCTGCTGGGCCATCGCCGGCACCCTTTGCGATGGCGAGGTGCAGGGCACCGTGGCCCAAAAAATCGGCTATTGCACCACATGCAAAATCCACAAACTCTACAACCGTTCCCGGGGGGCAAAAGGGAAAGAGGTGATTGCTCTATTGCCGGACGAAGAGACCAAGTACATCAAGATGATGTTAAAAAGCTCGAAAAAGGGTTGAGCAAAACGTTGCCAATCTCATCCCGGAAGTTCGTGATTATAACAGCTGCAAGGCTGTCTGGTAGACCTCATCAGCAGTCTTTATGGAAACGGAATTGGCCTGAAATATCCGTTGAGTACTAATTAAATGCACAAACTGACCAGCAAGGTTGACGTTTGACATTTCCAAGGCGTTACCGACAACCTCCCCTATATTATTTTCCCCTGGGGCGCTGACCGTAACCGCTCCCGCTTCTTCAGAGGCCAAGTAATTATTACCGCCGATGGCACGCAGGCCACCATAATTTACAAAATCAGCCAACACCACCTGCGCTTGCTCAAGGGTCTGCCCATTGGAATAGATACCTAGAACCACCCCATCCCCACGCACATTCACATCCTGTAAATACCCCTTGCCATATCCGTCCTGATTCTTGAAAAGGGTTTTGGATCCTGTGGCATAGTTGGTAGTGCTAATGGCGGAAGGCTGGGCCCGATTTCCCTGATTGGTTGCAAATGAACCTCCATCAACGCCAAACACTTCCGCTAGAGAAGGGTTAGTCGTTGGACTGTTGCCACTGCTATCCTGGTAGGCAATGGAGCTGATCGCCAACTGACTATCACCGATCTCTAAGTCTTCCAAGTTTAGGACTCCATCAGTAATGGTCGCGTTGCAACTAAAAGCGCTGGCCAGAGAAGAGAGTAAATCCCCCACCGGGTTGTTAAAATCAACCGCATAATCCAGCGCAACTGGCATTCCATCACCATTGGTTCCGGAAAAAGTCATCACATCGCCAGCCTGTACCTTATTACCATTCTCGTCATACACCTTGTCCCAAGTGGTGCTTTCTGAAGACAAGGCAATATTTCCATCACCACCATCAACCTTAGCGATACCTAAACTGGTTACGACCTGCGGAATAGGATCGTTACCAAAACTCAAGGTGGAAGAAAGATTTGGCCCCACCCCACTGATATTGTATGAAAAACTGTTAAAAGCTTCTCCTCGACCAAGCTCCAGCTGGTTATCAGCCGTTGGGTTCAAGTTGCCATCGGCAGGCACTTCCCAACACGTTATCTTATTCAATTCGCCACTGGTATCAAAAGAGAGCTTCCCATAAAGAAGGGCGCCGGCCCCTTTATTTACCGTCTCACCGCCGTCGTTATAACGAATGTCACTATCACCGATCAAGCGGCGATCAAGGGTGGGATCACAGGTAACAAGAAACTCCTGCTCATTATCTTGCGTGGTCTGATCAAAATAGATACTTAGAGGGAACTTGGTACTTTCACTACTATCATCATAGCAGTTAATAGAACATTGGTACCCATAGGCCGAATCAGCGATGGGATCAGATTTGCCCGCCGTAAAATTTGTTCCATCCCAGCTTGAAAAAAGGTTTTCTTCGCTAACTTCTGTTTGCTCCGGGTCATTTTGCAAATTGACAGCAACGGTGATATTTTCGGTGGCTTGCGGAAGAGATGTCTTACCGATCACCACATCTTCCACAACGCCGGTGGGATTCAACAACGACCCCATATTAACCCCTTGCACAAAATATCCACTGGCATTAACCAACTTAAGATCTGCGCCAGCATCACCAGTGTTTTCAGCAGCCCGGAACTGACCGTCTCTGGTATACACCGGCTCTGTTTGGTTTGGATCATTAAGGATGAAAAATCCATTATCGACAACGGCCATATCGGTGGACCTGCTGGTGGACTCCAAACTACCAGCCTCAAAACTCTTAACAATTCCTTCCGCACCGGAGCCATTGCCCATCTGACCAATGCCTTCAATAGTACTGCTCATGATATCGCTAAAGCTCAAATTGGAGGTCTTGTAGGCAACGCTATTAACGTTGGCAACGTTATCTGCCAACACGCCCATCTTGCCGGACATGCTGTTAACACCGCTCAGACCATTGAATAACATGCTGTTAATTGACATATTTCACCTGCCATTGTTAAGAAATAGACTAAAATCCTTCTACCAGCTTAACCTGCAAACGGCATACCAAGAGGCCACAAAGGACATAAACATCTAACATTAAACAGAAAGAGAACAACGATGATCCACATTGGCGTCCACAAAAAAATCGCCGAGGAACATATTTCCCCTTCCCGGTGGAACAAAATTACCGCCCGGTAACAACGTCATAACCCCCTCGGCCCTCAATTGTTTGCCTGATCCCAACCCAGGATTAGAAAAACGCTAACCCGCCCTCATCACAAACGTGAGTTGACAAGAACACAACCATTACCCGACAAAAAAATCGGCAGAATCTCTCTTTCTGAGAGATTCTGCCGATTCCATACCTACTCAACTCTTTCACCGGGATGTTAAAAAACGTCTTTCCACCAAAGATAAAAGAAATTTGCCGTGGGTGACGGCGGATCAATGGACATTACACCTGGCCCGGTACTGGGGATTGCCTCATCGGGAGTTGTCCCGCCCACCGAGACTAACAGTCTGTCAGTAGGCCCGTCTCCGGTATCTCGAATAACCAACACCGGCTTGGAGGGAATACCAGTGCCGATATCCAAACTCTCCTCCAAAACCTCATCCTCACCTTCCTCCTCGGCGACAAAGTTAATGGCCGCACATCCGGTTTTATAATTCAAAGCGTACAGCTTCGCATACCCACCAGGTGCACAGGCATCGGTACTGGGAGTAAAGGTTGAAAAATACATAACCTTATAAAAAACCGTGGTCTCCGCCAGCACCTTTTCACTCTCGGCCAAGGAGTAAAACCAGCCAGCGGTGCCTGCATCTTCCATATCCAGACCGGGGCAGGCAGTAATGTCGGTCAGATCGTCTGCGGTCTTCGCATTGGTCAACGGATCATGACTGTCCTTTACGGCATAGACTTGATCATAGGTACCCTCTACACAGGGGTTCTCGCGATCACCAGTGGCCATGAACACCAGATCATACCCATTCTCCAAGGTAATGGTGGGCGGATAGAAAAATGCACGCCGCTCATCCACCAGAGCATTGCCATTGTCGTCACTGTTGTTGGTGCAGTCCGCTTCGTTACAACCGGCAGCAAACAAGCGCTGGCCGGTCCAGTTCGTGATATTTTCCTGCATATCCGGGAAGGTCAAGGCAGCGCCGAGATCATCGGTGAATTCCCCGAACCGCCACATTTGCCCGCCGGTGTCGCCAATATAGATCTTATCTATGAAGCCGTTGCCGTTGGTATCCATAACCACGGGCTGGCTGGCAAAACCGTAGTCCATCTCCACTTCATCCGCGACCAGCAACGACGAGGGCACGGTGCCAGTCTTGAAGGTTTTCACAACCGCCCCGGTCAGCACATCAACCAACAGCACCGCGTGACCAGCGCTGTTGTCATCAGTGTAGCCGCCACCAATCACCATCACCGCTGTGCCGGTGGGGTCGACATCTGCGGTCATGACCTTACCAAACCTGGGCTCAGACCACGATTCACCCAAACCAGCCACATAGGTCATACCAGGATAAAAAGGGGTCCAGTCGAACCCGGAGAGCCACCATAAATATTTGGGAGTGAGCGGATCGGTAACATCAAGGGCGAAGTAGGAATTGCCCCCTTTTCGCTCCCCAAAGACAAGAATCACCTGGTCGTCGGTGGCCTCCCAGGTCCCGCCACCATCAACGTCAGTAATGAAGCCGTCGCCGTTCAAATCCTTCAGATAGATCTTCGGGGAAGAGTCGATATAGTACTCATGGCCGGTGCCGAGGGCCATCTCCTTCACCCGGCTCAACTGATCCGGAGGGATAAAGCCCCAGGCCTCAGTACCGTCAACATCGTTCACCGCATGGAGCATGCCGTCGTTGGCGCCGAAAAAGATCATGGTCCGATCGCTCATCGCCTGGATGGTTCCTGTGGCGCCGGAGGTTTTCCCAGTCACCACCTCACCAACCACAAAGGCGGTCTGCATGGTTTTATAGGTAAGAGGAGTGTACGTCGAAGACACCTCGGACCAGGGGTACAAAGCCGGATCACCTACAATATCCACCCCTTGCGCGGCGGTACAAGTTGCAACCCCGCCGCTGCTGCCGAAGATAATCTCATCGGCCTCAAAGGTGCCGCTCACCGTGGCCGGATCCAGCAAAAAGGTACCGGTGGTATGCAAAAACTCATAGACCAGCGGCTCGCTGTGCAAAACGTCGGCGGTTATGATGGTACGGTTATCAGTGGTATCACCATCAACATTGGCGTCAAAGGCATCGGCGCCCCGAACATAGTTGATCACCTCGGCAACAGTGACTCGGGTTGGATCCGGGTTGCCAAGAACGGCAGCAGAGAGATAGGAATTATCCGCATTAAAAGCATTATTGGGTTCCAACAACGCTTCATCACCCTCGGCAGTCAAGTCAGCAGCAGCGCCAAGATAGGTATAGATATTCCTGGCGGTATTATGAATACCGTTAGGTTTCGGGAAATCCGTTGTCGCATCGGCGGCCCAATTGATGGTTGACCAATAGGGTTCGGCATCGTCCCGAATAGCGCCATTATCGTAGGTGGCATCAAGGCCATCACTGCCGACAATCTGGTTCTCGTCGCCCAAGCCAAACTTGACCACATTCCCCTCCCAAGACCCGGACTCGCGGGGAGTAAAGAAGGACATATAAAGGCGATCGCCGCTGGTGGTACGGGTTACCGGCACCACCGGCGCGGCAAAGGCGTTGGTTCGTTCAAGGATGGAAGCGATGGCCGACTCCAGCTTTTCGGCGAGTTCAGCTGGATCCTGAACCTCAAAATGATATTTGCCATAATCCGGGTGATGGACATCATAGAGGTTGAAATTGCCGTTGCCGTTATTGGAAGCGTTGGTGAGGAAGGCATTGGTCTGCGGATCGCCCATGAAACCGATGGTATAGGTATAAACATTCTGAAAGCCATCCACATCATCAGACATGTCGTTGGCGTACATATAATAGGCAACATCATCAAAATTAGAGGTACCCTCATAATTATACGGCACAGGAAAGGTCACCACCTCGCCAGCATCGTCAATGCCGTTGGCGGCATCGTTATCAAGACCGTCGGCGGAATAATCAACCGTAATGTTACCAAGCTCATAACTAGTTTCAGGGTCAGCGCCAGCGTCCAAAACCGTCACGGTGCCACCCAGGCCGGTATCCTCATCATAATCAGCCACACAGGCCGGCAGCACGGTGCCCGACAAACAGCCGGGACTGCCGCCACCGGTATCACCGCGATCCATGGATGAAAGACCAGAGGTGACGACAATGACAAAATTCTTCTGACAAACCGCCCCCGCATCCAGACCGGAGCTGCGGCTATTAAAATAACCACCAACGGTCATCAACCCCTCTGCCAGCGGTGAATAGGCATTGGTATCCATGTTATCGATGTTCTGCGTATACTCACTGACCAGGACACTGTTTTCCCAATCAGCAGCATCGACGGTCTCCAGGGCATCCTTCAGCGGCTGTTTCTGGGTGGCGCCGTTGCCGCCGGTAAACTGGTACATTGCGAACTCAGCCCGATTAGCGGTCTTCTTGATCACCGTGATCAGCGCCATCTTGGCTGGATAGAGACGGCTCTCCCGCTCAAGATCGCTACCGTTGCCAGCATAGGCGCCGAAGAACAGCCAGTTTAGATAGTTAGTCGAATAGCGAAAATTAACCGCTTTATCATGAATGACCGTATTAACACTCCCCGGATGCCCGGTACCATCGCCGTCGGCACCGGTGGGGAGAATGATGGGACGGCCATTGATGGTCCACCTCGCCAGCTTAGTGCCGGTATCAAAAACATCGGCGACAATACCATTGCCCACCGCATCCAAACTAAGATCCGGCAAGATCTTAACAAGATAGGCCGAGGAACCACTAACATTGATGGCATAGCCATAGGGGTTATAAAAACCATTGTAGCCACCCATCTTGACGGCAGTAATGGTGGCGGTGGCATTGTAGTTTGTCAGCGTCGCCCCCACCGTGAAGGCTTGGGTCATACCTTCAAACAGCATCCTGCCGGTTCCAGCGCCGGCAAACTCATCGTCAAAATAAAAAGCAGCGATGTTGGGGGTGTCAGCAGCCCCACCCAAATTATCGGTCACCGGGTTATTCTTTTTAAAATCCCCACTATCGGGAGCGATATTCGACAGTTCCAGATAACCGGCGGTCAAAGAAGGAGCCGGACTGCCGATAACTTCAACCTGATCCGCCGGCGTGACCACCGGGGTGTAGTCAGTGTTGTTGTCGAACCCTGCATGCCAGTTGACCTGTTCCATCTCGGCACCGGTGTCGAGCAACAAAACGATATTGGGCTTGGCGTCATCGCTGGTGTTGACCGTAAAGACACAGGTATCGTCGGCAATGCCCACTGTTTCATGTGCAAAAACGCCGGCGAGCATCACAAGAACAACAGTCAAAATCCATTTTTTCGTCATGGCATAACCTCTTGCCTGAAATTGAAAGGTCAAGTCGTACATAAACCTAGAACCCTATCCGGTAAAACCCAGCTTCTAATTCTGAATTAGCATTACTGGGGCCGGTGCCGTTACACAGCATCTGGTAACGATGGGCCATGAAAGGAGGAGAGGCATACCCCGATTCCCTGGGGGGATTTCCACGCCCCTGATAGGTAACAGTGCCGGAAAATGACTGTTTAGTCCCCAGGGCTGTGGCAATATTTGCCACAAGGGTTGTATCTGTTAAGTCTGGAAAGCTCAACGGTTCTGTTGTCGTCACGTTAGTGGAGCCATAGAGGCTGGGGGTCGCGGCCACATAACCACGGGCTGCCTCGGCAGAATAGAAAGCAAGGTTTTGAGTTCGATCATTTCCGGCAATTTTAATATCAGTCGAACTCAAATTAGCAAAACTAATCCCGAGCAAGGTGAGCAGCATCAAGATCAACAAGGCGACATTAATCACCGAGCCCCGCTGATTACAAATCATATGGTTCCACATAAAAATCACTGCCCCCTTATCGCTCTGAAACTAACCTGCCGAGCATTGTCCTTATCGTTCCACGTGACAATCACATTGATGGTTTTATTCCCCGCCACCGGATCATCAGCAGAGACATTCCAAGACAATGTAAACTTGCCGTTTTTACCTTGACTAGGGGACGAGAAGTCAGAAACCGTGCCAGGTTGAGCAACAGTTCCATCTACGAGACCGACCGAACCATTATTGGTGCCAGAACCATCCGACAAACCAGCACTGCCATAGGGAACAGCCAAAAGCACATCCAGTTGGCTCGAAGCCAGCATCGTCGCCTCACTCAATCCCGAAGAGAAGGAATTATCCCGAACCGTGGCGGTCAACATTGCCGCAACCCCAAGCATCCCAAAAGCGAAAATCATCACTCCGAACAATACCTCTATCAGAGAAAACCCCTTTTCGTTAACCATATCCAAAACCCTCTTCTCTGCCATCACATCCCCAAATTACGACAACCGACAATGGCAGTCAACAACCGCCGCCGGAAATTTTTCTTAGCAACGTAATCGGCTGGGGCCAGTATGGTTGTCCCCTCTTGATTGGTATACGTACGGGTATCGGTATAGCTGTAATCTTCGTTGGTGGATCTGACCACGATGGCAATCATCACCCCCAGTGCCAATTCAGGAGCGACAGTATTTCCATCGGCATCTTTATAGACAAAATCAAGGGCATCAACGTTCTGAATAATAGAATTCCCATCATGTTCGAGGTCGGTGGTCAAAACCCCGTTGGAATCGGTGTAGGGCGAAGACAACTCATAGGTGGTAATAGTATTAACAGCCGCACCATCATCATAGCGACTAAAAACAATCTGCGAACCATCCGAGAGCGCGCTGATGCCTACTGTTCCACTATCTGTAGGGTCGTATCCCGCCATGCGTATTTCCCGCACCATCCGTCGCATGGCCACCTGGGCGTTCTGCTGAACCTCTACCACCTGATCCTGCACATCATAGGCGGTGGAGAAGGATACATAACCCTTATAGATCGAGGTGGTTACAATACCGGTAAGCGCCACTGCCACCATCAACTCCACCAAGGTGTAACCAGCTTGGCGCCATTGTTGTTTATGTGGTAAGAGCATCGTTATTATCCTAATTCATTTTGATATGGTATTTTCCATACCGCTACTGCTACAATATGCAGCCGGAAACAAATAGAATCATTCCGACCCGACTCAAACACAGTGCAAAAGAGGTGCCACCATGCAAGACTTCCACCGCAACGCCAAAGGGTTTTCCCTTATCGAACTGATGGTCACCGTCGCCATCATCGGCATCCTTGCTGCCGTTGCTATTCCTGCTTACTACAACCATATCAACCGTTCACGGCAGGCAGAGGCGGCCCAAATTCTCCTGCAAATAAAAACCTCCCAGGAACGCTACTACGCGATGAACGACAGTTATGCCAACTCCATTAATCTTTTGGACGGTTTCAGTTCGGCGGTGGCCGGTGCCGGCCCCGACGATACGTACTACATGGGCAATGGCGGCTATTATCGCTATTCCATCCGCGTCGCCGATTACACCAGCACCACCTATAAGGCCTGGGCAGAAGGTGAACTGGGTGGCCCGATCAACAATGATTGGAGCGACTGCTGGCAAATCAAAGAAGACGATAGAGAGCCATCCGTATGCACCGGCACCACCAGCAATGAAGGTTTTTCCTTATCACTGATCGGGCTAATTTTTTAAAAAAGCCAGCCTGCTACTTTCGGTACCAAGCATCTGCCCGCCAGCGAACCAACCGAACCCGCCCGGTATCTTTGACAACCACGGCAAAGGGGCCAGATTTAACCACTGCCAAGGAATCTGGAGAAGGAGCATAGAGATAAACGGTGCCAGATAAAGTGCTGGTACCATCAGGTTGCATAACAACCCGGTCACTAGCAAAGCTGACCGGATCACCATCCCAAGCCCCCCCCCCAGCCCTTACATCAGGGCCAGAGGGGGGGGGCACCGCCACCATGGTTTGACTGTAAAACCGAATCTCATCACGGAAAAGAACCTCTTTCAAGAAATCATCATCCTTTTCAAGACACTCATCATCATCATTAGTATCAATACAAATCCGATACCCGTCATTGGCCATCGTAACAGGAACAGCGGGAAGGACAGCATCTTGCATGGATGCCCCTTTAATAAAAAAATCTACCAGAACATCCTCGTTCCTTTTCGCCGCCTCACCCCTGGCCAGATTGAAGTCGGTGCGCAGATTGAAGGCTGCGGACTTCAGCTTCGGTTCCGGTGAATTCCAGCCCGAGATCACTTGAGTCGCCAGAATGCCAACGATCACCAAAACAATCATCAACTCAAGAAGGGTAAATCCATGCGCATGATGTTGCCGTTCTATTTCAACCTTGTCCATAACCAAACTCCCACCTTCGCCACCCACCACAGCCCATGGGCTCAACTCATATAATTATCGATTTTCACTGGAGTTTACCAAAAAGAAGGCCCCAATAGCCAACAAAAAACGATATCTTTACCCAACAGGCAAGAGCAACCGCCGTGCCAAGCACCTCTTCCCACCATTATCAACAACCACCACCCCACCACCATAAACTTTTTTAATCCAACCCCGCCAAAGCATAAAAAGATTTAATGATATTTCCACTCAATCTCCAAAAAAATATCCTGATTTGCCATTACAAAAAATACCGAATTGAGTACAATAGCGAGCTATTTAAAATAGTATAGGGAGAAATTATTCCACTCCCTTATTTACGATAGTCGTCGGCGGCGGCGTTAAAAACATCACCTGTACTCCAATCTACCCGCAAACAACGGCTCCGATCCGGATGAAAAGTTAAGGAGAAACTCTATGCTGGCACGCATCCAGGTTGGTCTGAAACCAGCCATTATCGATTCATACGGCGAACAAACCAAAAGCCGGATTGTTTCCGACCTTAAATTACAGGCCGAGGCGGTGCGCACCATCAAGGTCTTCACCGTTGATGCTGAGATCAGCAACGACGAATTGGAAGCCACTGCCCGTGGCCCCTACTGCGATCCGGTTACCCAAGATTATTCATTGGGACCCTTGGCTCTGGACTGGGATTACCAGTTTGACTGGCTAATCGAGGTGGGCTTTCGGCCTGGCGTCACCGACAACGAGGGACGCACCTCAGCGCAAGCGTTAGAGATGCTGATCGGTCGAAAACTCTCCCCCGGCGAGGCGGTTTACACCTCCACCCAATATCTCATCACCGGCAATCTTTCCCGCGAAGAGGCTGAAAAGATCGCCGGCAAACTCTTGGCCAATGAACTCATCCAACGCTACACGGTGATGAGCCGCGATGAATTTGTCGCTGCTGGTGGCCTTGAGCCCTTTGCCCCCAAGGTAACCGGCGAGAACAAGGGCGCCGTGGTAGAGATCGATCTGAATATTTCCGACGAAGAGCTGATGCGAATCAGCAAGGAAGGAGTTCTGGCCCTGTCCCTTGAAGAGATGAAGTTGATCCGCAGCTACCTCACCAAGCCTGAAACCCAAGCGGCCAGAAAAGCCATGGGGCTTTCGGAAAAAATCTGCGACATCGAGTTAGAGGCCCTGGCCCAGAGTTGGTCAGAGCACTGCAAGCATAAGATCTTCAGCGGCGACATCCATTACGAAGACGCCACCACCGGCGAAAAGAGTACCGTCAAGAGTCTCTTTGATACCTTCATCCGCAACCCCACCGCAGAAATTCGGGCCAAGATGGGTGAGAACGACTGGTGCTTGTCGGTATTCAAGGACAACGCCGGGGTTATCCGCTTCAATAAGGATTGGAGCATGGTCTTTAAGGTTGAGACCCACAACAGCCCCTCAGCCCTGGATCCTTACGGCGGAGCACTCACCGGCATCGTCGGCGTCAACCGCGACCCCTTTGGCACTGGCATGGGCGCCAAACTAGTGGCCAACACCGACGTCTTCTGCTTTGCCTCCCCATTTTACGACAAACCGATACCTGCGCGGCTCCTCCACCCGAAAAGGATCTTCGAGGGCGTTCGCACCGGTGTCGAACACGGCGGCAACAAGAGTGGTATTCCCACCATTAACGGTTCGCTGGTTTTTGATGACCGTTTTGCAGGCAAACCCCTGGTCTTCTGCGGCACCGTCGGCATGATGCCCGCCCTTCACCATGGCAAGCCCTCCGAAGACAAGAAGGCGTTGCCCGGCGACATTATCGTTATGACTGGTGGTCGCATCGGCAAGGATGGTATCCACGGCGCCACCTTTTCCTCCGAAGAACTCAATGAAGGATCGCCCGCCACCGCTGTTCAGATCGGCGACCCCATCACCCAGAAGAAGATGTTCGACTGCCTGCTGAAGGCACGCGACCGCAATCTCTATCGCTGCATCACTGATAACGGCGCTGGCGGTCTCTCCTCTTCGGTTGGAGAAATGGCCGAAGACACCGGCGGCTTTGAACTCCATCTTGATCGCGCGCCACTGAAATACCCTGGCTTACAACCTTGGGAGATCTTCATCTCTGAGGCCCAGGAACGGATGACCCTGGCCATCCCCCCCGAGGATCTGGACGAGTTCATGGCTCTCTGTAAGAAGATGGATACCGAGGCCACCGTCCTCGGCACCTACACCGATTCCGGCAAGTTCCATATCCTTTACAATAACAAAACCATCTCCTATCTGGACATGGCCTTTATCCACGAAGGCTTACCGGCCATGCAGATGCAGGCCAAGTGGGAGCCGCCCACCCACCCGGAAATTACCCTGCCCGCCAAGCGCGACCTGGGCCGGGATTTGAAAAATCTCCTCGCCAGTCTCAACATATGCAGCAAGGAGTATGTGGTTCGGCAGTACGACCACGAGGTGCAAGGAGGTAGCGTGGTAAAACCCCTCACCGGTGTTGCCAACGACGGCCCCAGCGATGCAGCGGTGATCCGACCCATCCTTGACTCCTTTGAAGGGTTGGTGGTCTCCCACGGCATCTGCCCCCGTTACTCGGACATCGACGCCTACCACATGGCGGCCTGTGCCGTGGACGAGGCGGTGCGAAACGCCATCTGCGTTGGCGGCAGCCTTGAATTGATGGCTGGCCTGGACAACTTCTGCTGGTGTGACCCGATCCTCTCCGAGAAAACCCCGGACGGCCCCTACAAACTGGCCCAGCTGGTTCGCGCCAACCAGGCCCTGGCCCACTTTGCCAAGACCTACGGGGTGCCTTGCATCTCCGGCAAAGACTCCATGAAAAACGACTATCAGGTGGGAGGAACCAAGATCTCCATCCCGCCCACCATGTTATTTTCAGTAATGGCCAAGATCGACGATATCCGCAAAGCCGTGACCATGGATGCCAAGCGGGCCGGTGATCTGGTTTACGTCCTGGGTATCACCCGTGACGAACTTGGTGCTTCCGAATACGCAACCCTGCTCGGCACTGTGGGCAACAAGGTTCCCAAGGTGCTGGAGAACGAATCCCTGCCCCGTTATCGGGCGGTGGAAAAGGCCATCAAGGAAGGCCTCATCGCCTCCTGCCACGATTGCTCGGATGGCGGCTTGGGTGTGGCGCTGGCTGAAACCGCCTTTGCCGGTGGCCTCGGGATCAACATTGATCTGCGCAAGGCCCCTTGCGAAGGGGTCGACAACGACGAGACCCTGCTCTTTTCCGAGTCCCAGAGCCGTTTCGTGGTCACCGTGGCCCCGGATAAGGTCGCGGCCTTTGAAGCCACCATGACTGACACCGGTTGGGCGCAAATCGGTACGATTACCGCTGAGGAAACCTTTGTCGCCACCGGCTTCAATGGAGATCAAGCGTTAAGCGAATCCCTGGTCGCCCTCAAAGAGAGCTGGCAAAAAACCCTCAACTTCTAAACAAAGTCGCCGCCAGCGAATGCGGCAACAGCGGACACCAGCGCGGGAAAGGGCATGCAGCACAAGAAAGGCATTTGCATCAAGGAAATCGGCGAGAACGACAACGTCGAAGGGCTTTTTCTGGTCAAGGCGATGAGCAGGGCCGAAACCCGTACCGGCTCCCCGTACCTGTCGCTCACGCTGATGGATGCCAGCGGCGAGATGGGGGGACGGGTCTGGGATAAGGCCGATCAACTGATGCCGGCCTGTCCGGCTGGTGGGATTGTTCTCCTCTCCGGGCAGGCACAGTCTTTCAAGAATGTCCTGCAACTGAAGATTAACAACCTCACCGCCATCCCCACTGAAGATGTTGAGATTAGCGAGTTTTTACCCTCCACCCCCGGCGACATCGTAGCCATGGGGTGCGAACTGCGCAAAATCGCCAAGAGCGTTGACAATCCATTCCTCCGCGATTTGCTTTTTGCCTTTTTCCAAAACCGCAGTTTTTTCGAACAATTCAAGAAAGCCCCAGCCGCCAAAGGCATGCACCATGCGTACATCGGCGGCCTTCTGGAACACACCCTGGCCGTGGCCCGGCTGGCCGACTCCACCAGCCAGCTCTACCCCACCATCGACCGCGACCTACTCCTGGCCGGGGCCATGCTCCACGATATCGGCAAGGTGGAGGAGTTTTCTTTCACCACCCATCCCTTTGACTACAGTGACTCCGGTCGCCTGATGGGCCATCTGGTCTTGGGGGTGGAGATGATCCAAAAACGCATGGAGACCATTCTCCATTTCCCTGCGGAGTTGGCCCTGCGCTTGAAACACTTAGTACTCAGCCATCACGGCCAAAAGGAATTCGGGTCGCCCACGGTGCCGATGATGTTGGAGGCCTTTGTCCTGAACTTTATTGACGACCTGGATTCCAAGATCAACTATGTCAACCGGCTCAGTGACCAGGCGCAACAAGAAGGATATCAGTGGACCGACTACCAGCGGGTGATGGAGCGATTCCTCTATGTCCACAATAGCCCTGGTCAGGTGCCAGCCGAAATCGCCCCGACAGCAGATAATCCTGGGCCGGAGATCGACCCCCGACAGCGCAATCTTTGGGAATCATGATGGCGTTACCCGCCACCGAACTGATCAGCGGCCAAACCAAGGCAAAAACCCTGCTGGCCCGCTCCTTAAGTAACGAGAAAATCGCCCACGCCTATTTTTTCCGTGGCCCGGACGGGGTGGGCAAGCGCGATGCAGCCACCGTCTTTGCCGCCCAGCTCAACTGCACCCAACCAATAAACGGCTCAGCCTGCCGAACCTGTCCTTCCTGTCGCAAATTTTTTTCAGGCAACCACCCGGATTTGATCCATATTGAAGCGGACGGGGCAGCAATCAAGATCAGCCAGATCCGCGAGCTCAAGAAAACCCTTACCTTCCCACCCTTTGAGGCCCGTTACCGGGTGGCGCTGCTGGCCGACGTGCATACCATGCGCCGTGAAGCTGCCAACAGCATCTTGAAAACCCTGGAAGAACCACCCGCCGACACCATCATCATCCTCACCGGCGAAGAGGCGGGCGGTATCCTGCCCACCATCCTTTCCCGCTGCCAGGTCATTCCTTTCTACGCTCTTCCCTACCAGCAAGTGGCGGCAGCCCTGTTACTCGACGAAGAAGAAACCAGCCCGGAAGAAGCGTCCTCACTGGCCGCTGCCGCCGAGGGCAGTATCGGGCGGGCCCGGAGATTGCGCAAAATTGGCCTATTGTCTCTTCGTCGGGAGATCGTCGAAACCCTGCTCAAATATCAAGCAGACGCCCCGGAGGGGGTTGAGCCCATCCTTGATCTCGCCGAGCAGGGTGCCGCGCTTAAAGAAAATCTGCCCGAATTATTCGACCTGCTCCGTCTCTGGCTCCGGGATTTGATCGTCGCCAAGGTTGGCGGCCGAAGCTCGCTGATCACCAGCCAAGACCTGCAACCCTTACTTGCCGCAGCGTGTACACGATGGTCGCTTTCCGACCTCTGCCAACGGTTCGACCTCCTGGTCCAAGCAGAAAAACAGCTTTCCCGCAACTGCAACCGAGCTCTGGTCTGCGAAGTACTTTTCTTTGCGCTTCTTTGATGGTATGTTGTCCGTTTAACAAAGATGGCGTCAACAGTAAGATAGACTGATCCTTATCCAACCACCGGGTGAAAATGAACTCCCAAAACGAAGCACCAAACGTAACCGAGGCCGAGGTGCCAGAGGCACCCCAGGCAGACGTCTTTTATTATCAAGTCCAATTCCGGCCTGGCGGCCAGTTTACCACCGCCACCGCCTCAATTGCCGACCTGAAGGTCGCCGAACTGGTAGTAACGCATACCGATCACGGGCCGGAACCGGCAACCATCAAAGGCGCAGGTTTCAAATGGCCTGACCAACAAAGCAAAAAGAATAGCCCTTCCGTCAAAATTCAACGCCGCGCCGGCAATGATGAGATTGAAAAATTCACCCGCCTTCTCGAACGGGAACAAGAAGCCTTTGCCATCGGCAAGAGCCAGATTGCCGATCTGAAGCTGGCCATGAAGCTGATCCGGGTGGAACGTTACTCCAACGGCAGCAAAATCATCTTTTATTTCACCGCCGAAAACCGAGTTGATTTCCGCGAACTGGTCAAAGGACTGGTGCAAGAATTTCGCACCAGGGTGGAGATGCGCCAGATCGGTGTGCGCCACGAGACCAAACTCATCGGCGGCTTGGGCTGCTGTGGCCGTGAGCTCTGCTGCTCGTCATATATCAACAAGTTTGCGCCGGTTTCCATCAAGATGGCCAAGGAGCAGGATGTGCCGCTGAACCCGGCCAAGATCTCCGGGATCTGTAACCGCCTCCTCTGCTGTCTAACCTACGAGTTTGACTCCTACCGGCAGATCAGAAAGAAAATGCCGCGTGCTGGCAAACTCATTCAACTGGATGACCAGACCCTTAAGGTTCTACATTGTAATGTTCTCCAGGAAACCATCACCGTGGCCCCGCCCGGTGATCGGGACAACAAGCAACTCCTCAACCGCAGCGAATGGGAGCAGGCCAAACCCGTCCACCCGCAACCACCTCAAAAGCAGAAGAAAACCAAAAAATGAGTCTCTACCTAACCACCCCGATATTTTACGTTAACGCCCAGCCCCACTTAGGTCATGCCTACTCCGCGATTATTGCCGACACTGTTTGTCGTTACCACCGGCTGGCCGGTGAAGAGGTACGATTTCAAACCGGCAGCGACGAGCATGGCGAAAAGATAGTGGAAGCCGCGGAAAAAGCAGGTCTTGCCACCAAGGAATACGTTGACCAGATCAGCAACCTGTTTCGCGAGGCCTGGCCGGGTCTGGCCATTGAGCCGGATAATTTTATCCGCACCACCGACCCCAACCACATCAAAACGGTGCAGGATATCCTCCAGAAGGTCTATGATCAGGGCGATATCTATTTCAGCGAATACAGCGGTCTTTACTGCAAGGGATGCGAGCGGTTCCTCACTGAAAAGGAACTGGTGGGCGGCAACTGCCCCGATCACCTCACCCCGCCGGATGCAGTCACCGAACAGAACTATTTCTTCAAGATGAGCAAGTACCAGCAGTGGCTCATTGATCACATCAAGGATAATCCGGAGTTCATTACCCCGGAGCGTTACAAAAACGAGGTGCTCTCCTTCCTCTCCGAGCCCTTGGAGGATCTCTGTATCTCTCGGCCCACCAGTCGTCTCACTTGGGGGATTGCGCTCCCCTTTGACGATAAATTTGTCACCTACGTCTGGTTTGATGCCTTAATCAACTACCTCACCGGCATCGGTTACCCCGATGACCCTGGCTTTGCCCAGCAGTGGGCAGGGGCTGAGCACATCATCGCCAAGGATATCCTCAAACCCCACGGCATTTTCTGGCCGACCATGTTGAAGGCCATGGGCCTGCCCCCTTATCGGAAACTCCATGTCCACGGTTACTGGAACGTCAACGACACCAAGATGAGCAAGAGCATCGGTAATGTGGTGCGCCCAGGGGAGATGGTAGAAGCCTATGGCGCCGACACGGTGCGCTATTTTCTGCTCCGCGAGATGTCCTTCGGGCTTGATTCTTCGTTCAGCAATGAGGCGCTGGTGGCAAGACAAAATTCAGATCTAGCCAATGACCTGGGCAACCTCTTTAGCCGTTCGCTAACCATGGTGGGCAAATTCGCTGCCGACAAAACGCCGCAACCCGGCTCAACCTCTGAAAAAGATACAGAGTTGGCCGAGGCAGCGATAAGAATGGTTACGGAATTCCAGAATCAGATGGAACAATATAACTTTCACCGGGCCTTGCAGGCTGTGTGGGAAGTCATTGGCCGTGCCAACCGCTATATCGTCGAAAACGCCCCCTGGGAACTGGCCAAGGATCCGGCCAACAGCGAGCAGTTAGCCACAGTACTCTACCACCTGCTGGAAAGTTTGCGCCTGGTCACCCTGTGCATCCAACCGGTGATGCCGGAGACGGCCAAGAAAATGGCGGCAGCGCTGGGCACAGACTACCCCGCCACCTTTGCCGACCACAGCCAATGGGGGCTTCTCAAACCGGGAACGGCCATTACCAAACCTGATTCCCTGTTCCCGCGTCTCGAAAAAAAGAAGAAAGGGGAACCAGCGGTAAAGGAGCAAAAACCAGCCAAAGACAAGAAGAACGACAAACAAAAAGAGAGCGCCAACGAAAACGACGGCTTAATGAATTTTGCCGATTTCCAAAAATTTGATCTGCGGGTGGCGGAAGTGGTGACAGCGGAACGGATCAAAAAATCCGACCGCCTTCTCAAACTCACCGTTATGGCCCCTGAGGAACGCACCATCGTCGCCGGGATCGCCGAACATTACCAACCCGAAGAAATGGTGGGTAAACAGGTAATCATCGTCGCCAATCTGAAACCAGCCAAACTGATGGGGGTTACCTCGCAAGGGATGGTCCTGGCGGCCAAAGACGGAAAAACATTGGTACTGTCGGCGCTGAGTGACACCGTACCAGCAGGAAGCAAGGTCTCATGAAACGAATCGCCACCGATAAAGATTCTGCCCACTTCTTCGCGGACCTGGAAGTACAGGCTGACCGGTATCCAGTGCGCAGCGTTAAGATCACCGCCAAGGATCGGTCGTTACTGGGCCTCTTTCTGATGGATGATGATGCCGAAGCCTGCGAGATTGAAGCAGCCTTAAGCCGGTTGGCCGCCTCCTTTAACGGCCATCAACTGGCGGCCGAGAACAAGCTCGCGGCCAACGCCTGCTCCATGCCCAGCCCGGATCAGCTTAGAAAGATTATCCGCACCGAAATTGATCGGGTACAACTAACTCGCCTGCCCTGCTCACTGATCATCTTGGCCGCAGACAAAAGCGAGCCCAGCCTGGTGGCAGAGGCCATCAAGGAATGTCTCCATCACGTGGACATCCTGGTCCAAATGAACGATCAAGAATTTGCCATCATCCTGCCCGGCACCAATCTCGGCAAGGCGACCTTGAGAGCCAAAACCATTCAACAGGCTAACCATACCCACGGCGCCAACACCCGCATGGGCATCGCTATCTATTATGCCAACGACCGCTTCACGGCGGACGACCTTCTTGCTCAAGCTCAGGCAGAGCTTGCCCGCAGCCAGCAACCGGGCGCAGAACCAATCTGTCATGTTTCAGGAATCAGGGCGGAAGATGCCTGCCAGGTTTCCGTAGAGGAACGGGCCCAACTTTTCGGTTTTCTAGTAAAGGACACCAATTAAGATGAACGAAAAATCCGCAAACAAACCAATGATCATCTGTATCAGCAGCGGCAAGGGGGGCGTGGGTAAAACCTCGTTCACGGTGAATATGGCCGCCGCCCTGACCAAACAGAACAAAAAAGTATTGCTCATCGATGGCGACCTTGGCCTCGCTAACGTTGATGTGGTGCTGGGGATCAATGTCCGCCACAACATGCGGGAAACCATTGAAGAGGGGAAGGATCCAGCCAGTATTCTGGTGGAGGTTGAGCCCGGCTTTCATGTTCTACCAGCAAGCTCCGGGGTGCCGGAGATGGCCAACCTCTCCTACGAGGAGCAGATCTTCCTCACCAATACCCTTGAGGGGATCATCGACCGCTTCGATTACGTACTCATCGACACCGCCGCCGGCATCGGCGACTCGGTGCTCTGGTTCAACAACTGGGCCAAGACCAATATCGTTGTCCTGTCTCCTGATCCAACCTCCATGACCGACGCTTATGCCCTGATGAAGGTACTCAATACCCGTTACGACCGGAAAGAGTTTCACCTCATGGTGAACAGCGCTGCCACCAAAAAGGAAGGGCAATCTGTATTTGACAACATGCGGATGGTTCTGGAAAACTTCTTAAAGATCACTCCCAGCCAGCTTGGCATCATGCCCCATGACAGCCACGTTGCCAAAGCGATCCGGACCCAGAAACCGTTTTTCATTACCTTTCCGGATAGCAGGGCCAGCAAGGCTATTGCCCAAATCGCCACCACTATTACCCAGATGAATTAAACTGGTTCAATCACGAACCTGTAAATTCACAACACAGCCTGCAAGCTGTTTCATTTTTCACGAGGAAGAGAATGTTTGTCATCGGTAACTTTATCAGCGCCATCGCCTCACTGGTTGACTTTGTACTCACCGCCTACATGTGGATCATCATTGGTCGCGCCCTTATTTCCTGGGTCAACCCGGATCCATACAATCCCATCGTTAAATTCTTGCGCGAAGTGACCGACCCGGTTCTTAACCGCATCAACCGCTATATCCCTCTGGCCGCAGGCGGCATCGATTTCTCGCCGATGATTCTTATCGCCGCAATCATCTTCCTGCGCGGCTTTCTGGTTCCCACCCTACAACGGTTAGCCATGGGCCTTGGCTAACAACCGCGACCCAAAACCCATTGCGTCTCAAAACAATATCGCAAGGAGCCGACCATGACCATTACTCCACAAGAGATCCAAACCCAAGAATTCCATGTTCGTTTTCGCGGCTTTGATGTTGAGGAGGTTGACGGGTTCCTGGAAAAGGTTGCCGCCTCATTTCTCGCTCTAGAGGAAAAGAACACCAAACTGGCCGCACAGGTGGAATCCCTTAACCAGGAAATGGCCGAATACCAGAGCAAGGGCAAAGCCTTCCAGCACGCCATTCTTTCCGCTCAACAGATTGCCGATGACCTGATGGAAAAAAGCCAGCTTGAGGCTGAAAAACTGGTCGCTGCGGCCCGTAGTGAAGCAGAGGAGATCAGGGAGGCCGCCAACAGCGAAGTCGCCGCCCTGGAAACGGAAGTGGATCGACTGCACAACCTCCGCGATGAAAGCAAAAATGAATTACAGAGGATACTGACCAGCTATCTGGAGATGCTGGAAGCGCCCATCTCAGTGCCACGCCAGAACAATGTACCCCCGGAACCGCAAGCACCGTCAACCTTGGCAGAACCAGAACTGGAGCCGGAAATGGAGCCAGAGCCGGAGCCAGAGCCAGAGCCAGAACAGGAAGACGATTTCTCCGATCTATACCAAAAGATCGACCTGCCCCTACCGGATGACAGCATAGCCGAGTTAATCTCCGAGGAGAACCAAACGCTGCCTGAAGCGATGGATGAACCACACCTGACCGGGGCAGATGAGCCATATGCCGCCATCCCTGACCTGGACGACGAGATAATTTTCAGTCTGGATGACCCCCTTGACGCCAACGAGCCCTCAGTGAACTTTGCAGATCTGGTTCCCAAGGACGAGAAATAAGTCTACGGACATGGAATACCTCAAGGAAGGAAAAAACGGTTTGCCACTCCTCACCGTTTATGTCCAACCCAAGGCCTCAAAAAACAAGATCGTCGGCATCCACGGCGAGGCAGTCAAGCTCATGATCACCGCCCCACCGGTGGACGGCAAGGCGAACAAAGCGGTGATCAATTTTTTCGCTAAATTCTTCCACCTCCCCAAAGCACAGGTGACCCTGCACAGTGGGCAACAAAGCCGTACCAAACGGTTGCAACTTGCCGGAGTTAGCCTGGACGAGGCAGCAGCAATCCTTGCCAAAGCTCTCTCATAACCATTGAAATGACAATACCGCACCTAGATCAAGCGCGGCAATTATAAAATAGGGACCTGGCCCCGAAAAGAAACGTTGCAAAAACAGCTTCAGGTGCCAAATTCACGCATCACCTTCTCGATAGAAACCGCTTCTTTGCCACTTTTCACAAAAGCCTCGTAGTCTTTTTCAACCAAATAGACATCCTCCATATCCGCAATTTACGCCTCAATGGCTTCGCGAATATAATACGCCTTCGTCCTGCCAGTCTTAGTCACCAGTTCATTGAGTCGTTTTTCCGTTGCCTCGGGCAGACATAGGGCTGAAACGCCTACGCTTGGAGACCATACCCAACTGCTATCAAATTTCTCCACAAACTCGCCACACCAAACCACCCACCACAAAGAGCACATATACTCACATTAACGCCATAACTAGTACTTAATGCTACCATTTACGCACTTTAAGAAAAAATTTGCCTGTTTATTATTCTTCGACTACAATATACCAAAATGATCACTTTAAGCGCAACCATGCCACGTAAAGTACCCAATGGGTAACATTATGAAGATTGACAACATGTCGCCAGCCGCGATTGCGGAAGAATTAGGCAATAGATTAAAACAGGCCAGACTCAGGGCTGATTTAACTCAGGCTGAAGTGGCAGCACGAGCTGGCCTCAACAGAAGGACTATTCTTAATGCTGAAAAAGGAAAAGTTCAGCTGGAGAATCTTGTCGCCATATTAGTCGCAATGAATATGGCAGACCAACTCAATATGTTTCTACCCGTACAAGAAATATCCCCCCTCCAGTTGGCGAAACTCAGAGGCCGGGAACGGCAACGAGCATCAAAAGCCAAGAACGAGAATACGCGGGCCAAAGAGGATAAATCCTCATGGTAACGGATGTCGTCAGGGTAAAATACCAAGAGCATGATGTTGGCGCGGTCAGTTTCAATCCCGAAACAGGTATTGGCTCATTCGAGTTTGAACCTCGCTTTATCCAAACAGGCATTGAGCTATCGCCTCTCAAAATGCCTTTGTCCCGGAAAATATATTCATTCCCAGAAGCTGACCCTGCTGTCTTCAAGGGGTTACCAGGGATGATCGCAGATTCATTGCCTGATGATTTTGGGAATGCAGTCTTAGATGCCTGGATAGCCGGGCAAGGCAAATCCACCGCAGATATCACCCCCATAGAGCGTTTGAAATATACCGGCAAGCTTGGCATGGGGGCATTGACATATCACCCGGCCATCCAAAGAAAAAAACTAAACGCTTCGCAACATATTGAAATTCAATCTCTGGTTTCCATCGCCCAGGAAATCTTAGACAAGAGGGAACAGTTCGGAGTAGCCCTTGGCGCACCAGGAAAAGAAGACAAAGAGGCCATGATGGCATTACTGTCTGTGGGGGTAAGTGCAGGTGGTGCCAGACCCAAAGCGGTACTCGCCTTTAACGATGATTTCAGCCAGGTGCGATCAGGGCAAACAGATGCGCCGGAAGGGTTTACGCATTGCATAATGAAATTTGACGGGGTCAGCGAACATAATAAAAACCAGGAAACCTTTAGCGACCCCATGGGGTATGGAACAATGGAGTATGTCTATCACCTCATGGCGAAAGGCTGCGGGATAGAGATGATGCCTTGTCGCTTGCTGAATGAAGGCGACCGACGCCACTTCATTACCCACCGTTTTGATCGAGATGGAAATAAAAAGCGGCATGTACAAACATTAAATGGCCTGGCCCACATCAGCTACAAAAAAGCAGGCTCATACTCTTATGCCGAACTGTTCGCAATTGCCCGAGCACTCAAATTAAGCTCTGATGATGCCATGCAGATATTCAAACGCATGGTCTTTAATATTGTTGCGCGTAACCATGACGATCATTCCAAGAACTTTGCCTTCATGCTCGATGATCGTAAGCAATGGAGATTAACCCCTGCTTATGATTTAGCCTACAGCTACAAGCCAGGAAGCCATGGGGTAAACAGTCACTGGATGACGCTCAATGGCAAGCGTGACAACTTCACCAGAGAAGATTTTTACAGCCTTGAAAAAGTAAGCCCCCTCTTCAACAAACGGAAAATTGATCGGATAATTGAGGAGACCACAGAGCATGTTTCGAGATGGAATGACTTAGCCGCCGAACACTGCGTGCCGCACTCATTACTCAAATTAATAGGCAGTAATTTACGGCTGACGATTTAGCGCGATTCTAGTTCGCTAGCGCCCCCCCCACCCCCTGATACGACTTGAGATTTACCCCCCGCTGGATTACCATGACCAGTCATTGGTAATAGCGACGCAGCAACCCTTGGCAGAATTTTTCACTTCCGTTTGCGAGCCCGGCATGACAACTACCAGAATTGGCATTCTTTCCGATACCCATCTCGATACGGCCTCCGATTACTTTAAGGCCATTGCCACCGCCTCGTTCGCCAAAACATCAATGATCCTCCACGCCGGAGATCTTACCAATCTCGCTGTCCTTGACGTCTTTAAAGATAAGGAAATCCACGCTGTGCATGGCAACATGTGTGAGCATAAAACCTGTAAGGCCCTACCCACCCACAAAACCATTGAGGTAAACGGGTTCACCATCGGCCTGGTACATCGAGTGGGCAACAGCTATGACTTTGAAGACCGACTCATAGAGCTTTTCCCGGAGGCTGATTGCATCGTTTATGGTCATACCCACCACCCAGTCTGCCACCGGATCGGCAAGGTATTGCATCTTAATCCTGGCAGCTTCTTTTCCACCGGTCGCTACGGCGCGCCGCCCACCTTCGGCATTCTGGAAGTGGATGAAAACTCCCTACGCGGCTCCATCCACCGGGTGACCCCATGAATAAAACCCTCTGGACGCCTTGGCGAATGGCCTATGTGGAAAAGAAAGAAGGGCGCGACAAGGGCTGCATCTTTTGCGTGGCTGAGGGTGAGGAAAAAACCTTCGCCAAGGAGGAGTTGCTCCTCTACCGCGAGCCACTGGTGGCGGTTTTAATGAATCGCTTCCCCTACACTAATGGCCACCTGCTGGTGGCGCCCACCAGACATCTCGCCGATCTCACCGACCTCAGCGAGGAAGAAAACACGGCAATCATGCGGCTAATGCAAAAAAGTGTTACTATTCTCCGCGCTCACCTCGCCCCCGACGGCTTCAACATTGGCCTCAACCTGGGCGAAACCGCAGGCGCCGGGATTGCCGCCCATCTCCACTGGCATATCGTGCCACGGTGGGACGGCGACCATAATTTCATGACCGTGCTCGCTGAGGTGCGCACCATTCCTGAACATATCAACAACACCTTTGATCGGCTCCTGCCTGACTTTCAGGCCATCAGCCCCCAGACCAGACAAGGCAAATGAGTAAACCGGCAAAAAAAATAACTCCGATGATGCAGCAGTACCTTGCCATTAAGGCGCAGCATCAAGACGCGATCCTTTTCTACCGCTTGGGCGACTTCTATGAGATGTTCTTTGACGATGCGGTAATCGCCTCTAAGACTTTGGGTATTACCCTCACTTCCCGTAACGCCAAGGATGACGCCAACCGGATTCCGCTTTGCGGGGTGCCTTATCACGCTGCCAGCGGCTACTTGGCCAAGCTAATCAAGGCTGGTTTCAAGGTGGCGGTGTGTGAACAGGTAGAAGACCCCAAAGAGGCCAAGGGGGTGGTAAAACGTGAAGTGGTGCGGGTGGTGACACCAGGGTTGGTCACCGACGAACAACTCCTGGATGACAAGGAAAACCGTTATCTCGCTTCTATTTGCCCCAAGGGAAAACTCTGGGGTTTGAGCCTCTTGGATCTTTCCACCGGCGAATTTTTGCTTACCCAGCGCGACAACCTCGAAGCTCTCCTTGATGAACTTGGCCGGATGTCGCCATCGGAGGTGTTGCTGCCCGTCAACAACGATATGGAAGTTGCCAATCCCCTGGCCGAAGATCTTAAACTGGTTATCCCCGAGAGCTGCCTAACCCAGCGACCGGAGGGAGACTTTTACCCGGAATCAGCTCGACAAACCTTGCTGGATCATTTCAAAGTGGCCAACCTTGCCGGTTTCGGCTGCGAGACCCTCAAAGCCGGGATCGCCGCCGCTGGCAGTCTGCTCCTCTACCTGCAGGAGACACAAAAAACCGATCTTTCCCACATCGAACAACTTACCCCCATTGAGCTGGACAACATCCTCTTGATGGATGACTCATCGCGCCGCAACCTGGAACTAACCCAGACCATCATCGGCGGCAAACGGGAAGGATCGCTGCTGGCTACTCTTGATTATACTGCCACCCCCATGGGGGCGCGGTTGCTGCGCAAGAACATCCTCTTTCCACTCCAGGATGTGGGAACCATCAACCAACGGCTGGACACCGTCGAACAACTCTACCTGAACAGCCCTTTGAGTGCTAATTTAAGGGAACTACTGGGACGAGTCTATGATCTGGAACGGCTCAATGGCCGGGTGGTCTTGGGCAGCGGCAATGCCCGTGACCTTTCCGCCCTCAGGGTTTCCCTTACCCAGTTACCGTTACTGAAAGAACAGCTCGCTGACTCCACCGGTCTCTTGGCGCAAATCCGCGACTCCCTGGATCCCCTTGCCGACCTGCAAGAACTACTGGATACCGCCATCCGCGATGACGCGCCGGTAACCTTACGAGAAGGTAACCTGATCAAACCCGGCTTTCATCCTGAACTGGATGATTTGCTTACCATCCTCCGCGACGGCAAGGAGATGATTTTAGGATTGGAAGGGCGGGAACGAGAGCGCACCGGCATTGCCAAGCTCAAGATCGGCTTCAATCGGGTCTTTGGCTACTACTTCGAGCTCAGTCGGGCCCAGAGCGGCAACGTCCCGGACGACTACATCCGCAAACAGACCCTGGCCAACGCCGAGCGGTTCATCACCCCGGAGTTGAAAGAATTTGAAGACAAGGTCACCGGCGCTCAAGAGCGGCGCCTGGCCCTTGAATACAAGCTCTTTATTGATATCCGCGCCCAGGCCGCAGCCATGAGTTCGCGCATCCTGCACGCTGCCGCTCTCACCGCCCAGATCGATTTCTTCTGCTGCCTGGCCGAGGCGGCCCGCAAACATTATTACACCAAGCCCAAGGTCAACGACGACGAAGCGATCATTATCAGCGAAGGTCGCCATCCCGTGATCGAACGGTCGTTGCCTGCCGGTCGTTTCGTCCCCAACGACATCCATCTTGATCAGACCAGCGACGAGGTGCTGATCATCACCGGCCCCAACATGGCTGGAAAATCAACGGTACTCCGACAAACAGCACTGATCACCCTCATGGCCCAGATGGGCTCCTTTGTCCCTGCTGCGGAAGCGCAAATCGGGGTGGTGGATCGTATCTTCACCCGGGTGGGAGCCATGGATGATCTCCGCCGCGCCCAGTCAACCTTCATGGTGGAGATGAACGAGACCGCCAACATCCTCAACAACGCCACCCAGCGAAGCTTAGTGATCCTGGATGAAATCGGTCGCGGCACCAGCACCTTTGACGGCCTTTCCATCGCCTGGGCAGTGGCCGAGGACCTGGTCAACAAGAATGGCAAAGGGGTGAAAACCATCTTCGCCACCCACTACCACGAACTCACCGATCTGGCCCGAACCAGTGAGCGGGTGAAAAACTTCAATATTGCGGTGCGGGAATGGAACGACACCATCATCTTCCTCCACAAACTGATGCCGGGCGGCACCAATCGCAGCTACGGCATCCAGGTGGCGGCGCTGGCCGGAGTACCGGCTCGGGTGGTGGCCCGCGCCAAAGAGTTGTTGCACAATATCGAAAAGGGTGAGTTTACCAACTGCGGTGAGCCACGCATCGCCACCGGCGGCACAAAACGAAAAAAAGAGCCAAATCAATTAACCCTCTTCGGCGCTAACAATGACCGCATCCGCGACCGGCTCCAAGATGTACAACCGGACCAACTTTCCCCCTTGGATGCCCTTAACCTGCTCTACGAACTAAAAAAACTGGCTGATGATTAAAAACCGTCCCACATCAAGATTTATCCATTGCCTGACCAGCGGCGTAGCAATCGTGATTCTGCTGCTATCCGTAGCAATGGGCTCTGCGGCCACAAAAAAACCTAACGACAAACTCACCAGCAAACGCTACCAGATGGCCAGGGCCTGTTACCACAATCTGGCTGACAGCAACAACAAACTCACCTCCAGCAAAGGGCTTAGCAAACTGCTCAAACAGTTTCAGTCCATTTATACAGCTAACCCCAACCACCACTACGCACCCGCTTGCCTGTTCATGCTCGGCTTTCTCCACGAAGAAAAAGCGGAGCTGGCCGAGAACCCCATAGACCGAGCCATGGCCATCACCTATTACCGGGATCTGGTCAAACGATTCCCCCGCCACACCTTGGCCGATGACGCCCTGCTGGCCATGGCCCGCATCTATCAAGATGCCAAGGGTGATCCTAAAACCGCCGCCCGCACCTACGCCCGACTGGTGGCCCTCTACCCCAATGGCGACATGTACCCGGAGGCGGTGCAACTGTTACGCAAACTCAAAGGTCTCGTCAACACCAAGCAACAACCCACCCACCCTGGCCACGACCCCATTGCCAAGCACCCCGCAGCCACCACCAAAAAGGACCACCACGAACCACCATCTTTAGCCAAGATGGCCACCATTTTGCCATTGAAACATTGGTCCAATGACGACTACACCCGCATCGTTATTGAAACCTCCAAAGCCGTGGCCTTCAAAAATTCACTGCTCCCGAAAAAGGGTACCATTCCCCGCCGCCTCTATATAGATCTCGACAATTGCCGGGTTACGCCGGGCTACACCGCCTCCATAAAGATCGACGACGGCCTGCTCAAACAGGTGCGCAGCGCGCAATTCTCCTCCGACACGGTGCGGGTGGTCCTGGACATCGAGTCCATCGCCGATCACAAGATCTTCAGCCTGGAAGATCCTTTCCGGGTAGTCATTGACGTCAGAGGCGACCAACCCCAGGCAACCACAATTACCAAGGCCAAGAAAAAACAGGTTCGTGAAATAACCGCCGTGGCCAGAAAAACCCGCCCTGGCCCCCCCAGCTTGGCCCAACAACTGGGCTTGGGCATTAAAAGGGTGGTAATCGACCCCGGACACGGCGGCAAAGATCCCGGGGCGGTGGGCGCAGACGGTCTCCTTGAAAAAGATATCGCCCTGACCGTGGCCAAGAAGGTGGCCTACATCCTGCGCCGAGACCTTCACTGCCAGGTAACCCTGACCCGCGACCGCGATGTCTTCGTGCCACTGGAAGAACGAACCGCCATCGCCAACACCAGCAAAGGCGACCTCTTTGTTTCCATCCACGTCAATGCCGCTCCCACCCCCAAGGCCAAGGGGATAGAAACCTATTTCCTCGACCTGGCCCGTACCAACGACGCCATGCAGGTGGCAGCCCGAGAAAACGCGACCTCAGCTGGTCAGATGAGCAACCTACAGGCGATCCTCATGGATCTGATCCAGTCCACCAAGGTCAACGAGTCGGCTAAACTGGCTGAATACGTGCAGACAACCATGATTTCCGGCCTCACCAACAACTATAAAAACGTTAAGGATCTGGGAGTCAAACGGGCCCCTTTTGTGGTTCTGATCGGTGCGCAAATGCCGTCGGTTCTCACCGAGATCGCTTTCTTGAGTAACCCCACCGAGGCTAAACGATTGAAAAGCCCCAAATATCTCACTGCTGTGGCTCAGGAACTGGTCAGCGGTATCACCCGCTACGCTGGCGCACTGAACATGGTCAGCCTGCGCCGACCATAACCGGTGAAAATTAACCCCGGAATCCCCCCCAAACAACTGTCTCAGACTGTCTCTGTCCAGAACTGTGTCTCAAACATGAGACACAAAGCCCCTCCCCCATATATGGGCCATCTCCCCACTGAATGACATCCATAGCACCTGCCATGAATGTCTCACCAACCACAAATGAGACACACCTCCCTTTTTCGCCCCACCACGCCACAACCCCCTAAAAGAACTAACGAATTCACAAATAATCAACTATGGCACGGCTCTTGTAATGATTTAGGGCATGCAAGACGACGACAACATCCGCAAGGTAATTAAATTGAGCCGCGAGATGCTCATACTCGCCGATGAAGGACAGGCATCCGCCGAAGATGATGGCTGCCGACTCCTCTTTGGCATCGTCCAGGATTGTGCCTACAAGATTCGCCTGGAGGCAGAGCGGGAACAACGTAGTCACCAGCGGAACGGCAACGGAGAAGAATCATGACATGCCAGCGAGCCATTTACTCGACTGACAATGTTTAAAAGAGACTAAAACAAAACTGCTCAATGGAGGAACAAAATGGCGTGTGCAACAAAGAAATGTGGCTGCAAAAATGATCTTACCGACGAACAAAAAAAGATTCTCACCACCATGGCCAATCAGAGCGAACCTTGCGCCTGCAAGGAAATTGCTGCCGCCAGCGGCATGGAGAGTAAATCAGTGAGCTGCAAACTTACCGCCCTCAAGAAGAAAGGTTATGTCGAGAGCCCAGCCCGCTGCAAGTATGCGATCACCGCTACCGGCCGCGCAGCAGTATAAAAATACCATCATCTTTTATAAATTTCTGGAGGAACAATCCATGTGTACCTTAGTAACTAAAGAGGCCCCTAATTTTACCGCCCAGGCGGTACTGGCCGACAATACCATTAGTGAATTTACCCTTTCCGACCTACGTGAGAAGTATGTAATTCTTTTTTTCTATCCGCTGGATTTCACCTTTGTCTGCCCCTCGGAGATTTTGGCCTTCAACCGAGCCATGGCTGAATTTCAGAAAAGAAACTGTGAACTGGTCGGCGTATCGGTGGACTCACAGTTTTCCCATCTGGCGTGGAAAAACACCCCGGTGAAGGAAGGCGGTATCGGCGACATCCAGTTCCCGCTGGTGGCCGACCTCAACAAACAAATTTCCGAGGCCTACGGTGTACTCCTGCCGGACGGGATCTCCCTGCGCGGTTTATTCCTGCTGGACCAGAAAGGTGTTGTCCGCCATGCCGTGGTTAACGATCTGCCCTTGGGCCGCAATGTTGATGAAGCCATACGGATGGTTGATGCCCTGCAATTCTTTGAAAAACACGGCGAAGTTTGTCCGGCTAACTGGAAGCCGGGCGAAGAGGCGATGAAGCCCACCGCCGAAGGCGTGGCCGAGTACCTGAGTAAACATGGCGAATAGATTTCACCCCCCCCCAACTCCTTCCCCACTCCCCTTCCCCCAAGGGCGTGACGACAGTGATCGTCACGCCCTTTTCTCTGCGGAGATGACAGAAAAACTATTCAGGAGGCATGAGATGAGAGAAATGATCGCAACCGCCACGGCAATGATTTGGCTCGCAATGGCATCCCTTTCCGTAGCTGCGGATTTCCGTAACGAAATCGGAATGACCTTCAAATTGTTGCCAGCAGGTACCTTTGTGATGGGCAGTCCGGCGGAGGAACCATTTCGTGACGCAGATGAAAACCAGCATCAGGTGACCCTAAGCCGATCTTTTTACATGCAGACCACCGAAGTTACGCAAAAACAATGGCAAGAGGTTATGGGCGACAATCCCGCCCATTTCGCCCAGTGCGGTGCCGATTGCCCAGTGGAAACCGTCTCTTGGGATGAGGTGCAAGATTTTATCCGCACCTTAAACCGCAGATCTGGCCTGAATTACCGGCTCCCCACCGAGGCTGAGTTTGAATACGCTGCTCGTGCTGGCAGTACCACCGCCTTTGCCAACGGCAAAATCACGGAACCAGCCTGCGCTTTTGATCCAGCCCTGGACGCCATGGGTTGGTATTGCTACAACGCCGAAGACACCGTACATCCGGTGGCGCAAAAACAACCTAACGCCTGGGGACTCTACGATATGCACGGCAATCTTTGGGAATGGTGCGCAGACTCTTGGGACGGCAGCGCCTATAATCCGGAACCAGTAATCGACCCGTTGAGTCCGGCTCCTTCCGCCAACGGCAACCGGGTTATTCGCAGCGGCAGTTGGGCCACTGACGCCTGGTTTGTCCGCGCCGCAAACCGCGACTGGAGCAAACCACACTTTCGCAACGACTTCCTGGGTTTTAGACTTGTTTTACCTATTGAACAGAACAACCAATAAAGAAAGGTAACTGCTTGCAGGGTATCAAGGAAATAAAGTCGCGACCTGGAGAGTAGTTACAAAGAACGTATGATCACCATGCAATGGTGGAGGAAAATTGATGAAAAGAATTTTGGTGGTTGAAGACAGTAAATCGGTGGGGATGCTGTTATGTGAAAAATTCCAAGAAGCACACTTCGAAGTTGTGTGGGTGCAAAGCTTAGCCGAAACTGAAACATTGCTCAGCAACCCCTCTGAGGATTTCTGGTGCTCGATTCTTGACCTTAGACTTCCTGACGCCGCCAATGGCGAGATCATCGATCTAGTCATGACCATAAATATTCCGATCATTGTTTTCACCAGCAACCTGAGCAAAAACGTTCGGGAAATGGTCTGGTCCAAAAATGTTGTTGATTACGTGCTCAAGGATAACCCCAATGCCCCTGACTATTTGGTCACCATGGTGCAACGACTTGAACGTAATCAGCAGAGCAAGGTCCTGGTCGCCGAGGATTCCGGCTTCTTCAGAAAAGTGATCGTCAATCTTCTAAAAACACATCTTTTCCAAGTGCTTACCGCGGCCTCAGGCAGAGAGGCGCTGGATATCGCTAAACAACACCCGGATATTAAATTAATCATTACCGATTACAACATGCCGGAAATGAACGGCTTGCAACTAACCCAGGCCATCCGCACCACCCATAAGCGTGAGGATCTAGCCATTATCGGCATCTCTTCTCAGGGCGACCAAATTATGGCTGCCAACTTCATCAAGTACGGCGCTAATGACTTCATCATCAAGCAGACCTTTCTCACCGAAGAGTTTTATTGTCGAGTCAATCAATGTCTGGATCTAATTTATAATATTCAAGCTATTAAGGATGCGGCAATCAAGGACTACCTCACCGGCCTCTATAATCGCCGCTATTTCTTTGAATTCGGCAACAAACTATTTGCTGGCACCATACGTAGCAAATTTACCCTTGCCTGCGGAATGCTTGATCTCGATTTTTTCAAAAAAGTAAACGATACCTATGGTCATGATGCCGGCGACAGAACCCTCAAACAGCTAGGAAGAATACTTTCAGAACGAATGCGGGAAACAGACCTGCTGGCAAGAATGGGCGGTGAAGAATTTTGCATCCTGGCGGTGGCCGTGTCCCCAGCCAAAGTGGAAAAGCTCTTTGAGGAAATCAGACAACTAATCGAAAAAACACCCATTGAGATCGGCGGTGGCAAGACAATCAACATTACCGCCAGCATCGGCGTGGCTACCGGCGGTGGAGCCTACAGCCTCGACGAAATGGTAAAATTTGCCGACGAACAACTCTATGCTGCCAAGCATAATGGTCGCAATCAGGTAAAAACCCATTGTTGCGACATCTAAGGTGTCTCCGCCATGGCTAAGAAACCATAGCTTGAACTTTATAAATCAGGCCGACGCTAGACCAATTGCTGCGGCAGGCATTAGCAACGTTTTCTCATTTTCCTCATCAACATCCGAAACAAGATCAGCACCAACCATCAATCTCGTATGGTCAAGTATCTGCACAAGAACATCATGATTCTTACGACGACCAATGGAATTAACCAGCCCCCCATCGGTAAGGGTAATCCCATCAATTCGGGCTGCATCAGAAACATCCTCTGACAGATGTTCAATGGACTCAACGGAATCGGCGGCTATGGCAAAAGAACTGTCCCCATGGATCAGCACCAAGGCGATCTCACGATTATTCTCACGATAGGCAACCTTGATTTTTGCAAACAAGGAAATCATCTCCGCCATTTCGTTATCCCGGCATTGGTCGATGATGGCATGGGCCTCATCCATCTTGCCTTCGCTTTCTAATTTTTTCACCCTAACCGCAATACCATGAATGGCCCGATGCGGATTACGAAACTTGCCCACCAAAGAGGCAAGGGTATGATCCGTTGGCTTGTAACTGTCATACCACTTTCCAAACTTGCATTGATGGTGATCTGTAGCCAGAGAAAACTCTCGTTGCTCCCGCACTGAAGCTTGCAGTTCTTCGAGCCAGTGTCGATGATCCTCCTCGCGCTTATCCATGGTTCGACAAAAGTCATCCACCTCCTCGATAAAGGAGCTCATCCCCAAACGAAGCCGTAAATCAACAAAGGGAATCACCTTACCACGCATTTCCGCAACCCCACGCACATAGGAAGGTGATTGCGGCACCTCGACAATATGTGGCATACGCACCATTGCTTGCACAGCGCCAGCGGATACGGCAAACTTTGTCCCTTTCAGTAATATGATTACCCAAGGGAAATCAAAACGATTCGCGTCACTCATCGACAATCCTCTACCTTCCATGGTTTAGAGACTTCAGGTTACATCACCCCACTATATTCCAACAACCAACCTTAGCAATCGTATCAACCGCCGCAAAGCCATGCAACTGAATCTTTCAACGTAATTGCCACAGGGTACCGAACTTGACGCGTTAGCGCCCTGCTCACCTACCGAGGTATCAGAATCTCCCTTCGGTCGCTAACCTGTGAGTAATTACCTTTCAACTAGACTCAACAAAAAAATCCCCACCGCAACAAGCCGGTAAGGATTATATTTACAACAACAAGAGAGTGGGGAATTTATTCTGCAACCAGCTCCCGGCCTGCCTTGAGATCGCGACCTTCGAGATAACGGATGATGGACTCAGCAGCCTCTTTGGCCTGAAAAATTGCCTTGGCTACGGTCTGAGGTCCGAGAACAGCATCACCACCGGCAAAAACTCCTTCCTGAGAGGTCTGCATGGTGATGTCATCCACCACAAAGGTGCCCCAGCGGGCCAAAGCCAGGTCGGCACCGTTATTGACGGTGGGATCCATATCCTGGCTGATCGCCGGAATGATGGCATCGGCCTCAATCATGAAATTAGAACCCTCCTTGGGCACCGGCCGACAACGACCAGAGGCATCACACTCACCTAACTCCATGCGGATACACTCGATCTTGGTAAGCTTACCGTTTTCACCGTGAATCTTCACCGGCGCGGCCAACATCTCAATCTTGACCCCCTCTTCCTCAAGGTGATGAACCTCAGCCTGAGAGGCAGGCATCTCCGCCTTGGTACGACGATAGAGGATAAAAACCTTATCTGAACCTGTGCGCAGGGCGGTACGAGCGCAGTCAATGGCCACATTTCCGCCTCCGCAAACCACAACATTGCGACCGATATTGAGATTTTCACCGAGATTAACTCGTCTGAGATAATCAACTCCGTGCACAACTCCGCCCAAATCTTCGCCATCAATGCCAAGCTTACGGCTCAAATGAGCACCTACAGCGATAAAAGTCGCATCAAAACCTTCCGCCTTCAGCTCGGCAATGGTCTTGTCCTTGCCGATGGTGACGTTGGGAACAATTTCAACGCCGCAGTTACGCAACGAATCAAACTCAGCATTGATAATGTCTCGAGGCAAACGATAGGCAGGAATACCCATGCTCAACATGCCACCAACTTCGGGCAAGCTGTCAAAGATGGTACAGTGATAGCCCTCGTGAGCCAAGATATAGGCTGCGGTCATCCCGGCCGGACCCGAGCCGACAATGGCAACCTTCTTATCCTTGGGCATTGCACAGGGTTTGAGAATTTCCTTGTTGTTGGCGACCATCCAATCGACAAGATAACGCTCGATCATGCCGATGGCCACCGGCTCCCCCTTTTTACCACGAACACAGGACCCCTCACACTGAAACTCATGTGGACATACCCTAGAACAAATGGCAGGCAAAGAATTAGTCTCACGATCCTTCCAATATGCCTCCTCAATCTTACCTTCACGCAGCAGGGAGATAAAACCGGGAATATCGTTATGGATCGGGCAACTTTCACGGCATTTCGGTTTCTTGCATTGCAGGCAACGCTCCGCTTCCCTAATCACCGTTTCATGATCATAACCGGCTGTAACTTCGTCAAAGTTTGTAACTCTCTCCAGTGGAGAAAGTTCTGCTACCTTCTGTCGGGGTATAGCCATACGCTCTTTGGGCTTCATCCTTTCCTCCTCAAACTTGCCATCCGTAAAAAACGGCTTCATTTCAAAAACATCAACAATACGGGTTGTTAAAAGGTTTCAAAATGTAATATGTTTTCAGATTCATTTCATCTATTTAATGCACATCAGCGACAATTTAGCACCGATACCACCAGACCGCCCCGAAGAACCTCATGAAGAATAGTTTATCTTTGCAATGTTTATCATTTACACAAAAAGGCTTAGCATCCCTTTTTCCTTTATGCTAGACTGGACTAACGTATATTGACAGTAAGACAATTCATACTAATATCCTCTAGATAGGTCTGCATATGATGAAGGCAGAATTTATAAATCCATTTCTGAACGCTACAAAAAATGTCATTGAAACCATGGCCCAAACCCCAGTTCAAGCCCAAAAACCACAATTAAAAGATGGCGCCACCACTTACGGCGAAGTTACTGGTATTATCGGCATGGCTTCAGATACCGTTTCCGGCACCATGGTGGTCAGTTTCTCTGAAGCATGTATCCTCAAAATTGTCGGCAACATGCTCATGGAAGATCCCAAAGCGAAGATCGACGATGAGATTGTTGATGCGGTTGGCGAACTAACCAACATGATTTGCGGTGGAGCCAAAGCCGAACTGGCTAAACTTAACCATAAATTTGACCTTGCCACCCCAACCATGGTCGTTGGTCAAGGGGTGGAAATATCCCACTACTCCGACCAACCCACCATTACCATCCCTTTTAAAACCGAGGCTGGTGATTTCGTCATCGAAGCTAATCTTTCCGAAAAATAGACTCCACAAATAATTTTTGATTTCCCTATTTTTGGGCAATAAAAAAGGCCGTGCAATCTGCACGGCCTTTTTTATTGCTATCAAGTTAAGAAACAGGAGTCTTACTTGGCCTGTCGCTCAGCTGCTTTCAACCGGGAAAGAGCACGCTGCAAGGCAGCATCAGCCCGGGTACGATTAAGTTTTTCTTGTTGCGACTGAGCCTGAGCAAGACGCTTTTCAGCCCGCTCCTTAGCAAGCATAGCCCGATCAACATCAATCTCGCCCCCGCGCTCAGCCGATTCGACAAGAAAGCTCAGCTTATTATTGGAGACCTCACAGAACCCACCGCTCACCATCATTAAATCTTCAACCCCATCCTTCTTGTAAGAGAGGACACCGGTCTTGATCGTACTCAGGAAAGGAGCATGGTTGGCAAGAACACCAAATTCTCCACCAAAGCCAGGCGCAGTGACAATATCAACCGCATCACTGAAAACGGCTCCCTTGGGAGTAACCACTTCTAATTGTAACTTCTCTGCCATTGGAATCCCTCTTTATGCAAACCGGATATAAAATCTGACCAATCATCACCAAAATGATTAGTCAGATCATAATAATCCGTAGAATGATTAGGCGGCTTCAGCCTTTTCCTTGGCGGCCTTCTCAACTGCCTCTTCGATGGAACCGACCATGTAGAAAGCGTTCTCCGGCAGATCATCGTGCTTGCCATCAAGAATTTCCTTGAAGCCGCGAACGGTATCCTCAACCTTTACATACTTGCCTTTCATGCCGGTAAAGACCTCGGCAACGGTGAAGGGCTGAGAAAGGAAACGCTGTACTTTACGAGCACGAGTAACCAGCATCTGATCTTCTTCGGAAAGCTCGTCAGCACCGAGGATGGCGATGATGTCCTTGAGATCCTTGTACTTCTGCAGAGCAACCTGCACCCCGCGAGCGGTGAGGTAATGCTCCTCGCCAACCACGTTGGGATCGAGAATACGAGAGGTTGAATCAAGGGGATCAACCGCCGGGTAGATACCAAGCTCTGCAACCTGACGAGAAAGAACAACAGTACCGTCAAGATGAGCAAAGGTAGTGGCCGGAGCCGGATCGGTAAGATCATCCGCAGGTACATAAACACACTGAACCGCAGTGATGGAACCTTTGTTGGTGGAGGTAATACGTTCCTGAAGAGCACCAAGATCGGTAGCCAGAGTCGGCTGATAACCAACCGCCGAAGGAATACGACCAAGGAGGGCGGAAACCTCAGCACCAGCCTGGGTGAAACGGAAGATGTTATCAACAAAGAAGAGCACGTCCTGGCCCTCTTCATCACGGAAATACTCGGCAGCAGAGAGACCGGTAAGAGCAACCCGAGAACGGGCTCCTGGAGGTTCAGTCATCTGACCGTAAACCAGCGCTGCTTTGGGCAGAACGCCGGACTCTTTCATCTCGCGGTAAAGATCGTTACCCTCACGAGTACGCTCACCAACTCCGCAGAATACCGAGATACCACCATGATGCATGGCGATGTTGTTAACCATCTCCATCATGATAACGGTCTTACCACAACCAGCACCACCGAAGAGGCCCATCTTGCCGCCACGAGGGAAGGGAACCAGCAGGTCGATAACCTTAATACCGGTCTCAAGAACGTTAACCTCAGTATCCTGATCGGTAAACGCTGGCGCCAGCTTATGAATAGGACGCTTCTTCTCTGAAGCAATGGGACCCATTCCGTCAACCGGACGACCAACCACGTTCATGATCCGTCCCAGTGAAGCCTCTCCAACCGGAATCTGAATGGGAGCACCGGTGGGTTTAACTTCCTGCCCACGCATCAAACCATCGGTCTGATCCATGGAGATACATCGGCAAACATTATCG
>JAQYVW010000167.1 GCA_030145325.1 Desulfurivibrionaceae bacterium | reverse complement strand
GGCATCTTCCGGATCGGCTGGCTTACCAAGGATCTCATCAGCAACAACCACCACAGTGTCCGCGCCAATCACCAAGGCCCCAGGATGATCAACTGCAACTGATACCGCTTTCTCCTGGGCCAAACGACTGACGAAAGCAGATGGCAACTCACCGGATCGGAGCGACTCATCAACATCGCCAACCACCACCGTGAAGTCGAGGCCCAGCTCTTCCAGGAAGCGACGCCTCCGAGGTGAACCAGAGGCAAGAACTATTTTTTCATTGTTTTTGAACATAAAAACCAAACGTCTTAATAAAGATCAAATAAAAATGTGGGGGAATGTCAAGGGGGGGTAGACTATGAGCGGAACCTGCTCCGCTGTGACCAGGCCAAGCGGAACAGGTATAACAACACAGATACACCAGGATTGTTTGTTTCGTGAACTATGCTCGAATGGAGTAGCCGCCATCAACAACAACCGTCTGCCCATGAATCATGTTGGCAAGAGGGCTGCAGAGAAACAGGGCCAGATCGGCCACATCCTCGGAGGTGGTCAGCCGCCCTACCGGAGTTCGCTGCAGGGCAGTGCTGAGAATCTCCTCACGATTGGGGAACTTCTTCAATGCCTCAGTATCAACGGCACCGGCACTAATGGTGTTAACCAGGATACCTTTAGGGCCAAACTCGACAGCCAGATGTCTGACCAAAGATTCCAGAGCGGCCTTCGAGGCCCCGACGGTCGTGTAGTTCTCAACGGCCCGAACCGAACCAAGACTGGAAACTGCAATTATCCGACCGCCATCGACCATCAACGGCAGGGACTGCTGGGCGAGAGTCAGCAAAGAGCGGGCATTGATATCCATTGCCCAGTTCCAGTGGCGGCTGCTCAGTTCCATGACCGGTTTCAAGACACCGGAGGCGGCATTGCTGACCAAAATATCAAGTCGCCCATACTTTTCCTTGATCAAGTCAAACATTTTATTTACATCATCATCGTTGGCGACATTGGCCTTAACCACCAGACAGTGAGCGCCTTTCTTCTCGATCAGGGCGGCGGTTTCCTCGGCGTCACGACGATGCCGTACATAATTAACGATAATATTTACGCCGTTTTCGGCTAGACGTAAAACAATGGCCTTACCGATACCGCGAGAACTACCGGTTACCAGAGCTACTTTCCCTTGCAAATTAAACATCTCTAACTCCTTTAGAAGGACACCTGATATTGGCAGGATTAAACATAAATGATATTTATTAAGTGACTACGATAATTTTTTAGGATCCTATTGTAAAGAGCGGAATGATGCTGGTTCCGCAAAATCTCCAATGTACCACGAAAGATAGCTGAGTAAAAACGATCAACGGTCATTCCTTAAGAATTCCGACCAACCGCCGACAAGTGCCAACCAGCATCCTGCCGGGATGGAAAGTTACCGGTTTAAGCTGGTCGGGCAAGATAAAACCTTCTGCCAAGAAATCTTCCGGACCCTTTAGAGAAAATTCAATCTTGGCGAGCTCTGTTCCCACCATCTTGCGGCGACAACCCTCGGTCCACAAACGGTTTTTCTCAAACTCCGCCCCGATTACACGCATAACCGCAGTATCCAACGCCACTGGATCAAAAGAAGCGCCAATAAGCCCCAGAGGAAAGGGCTCACCCTTCATGGGGCCAGTCCTATGCATGGCAATTATACCGTCAAGCAACGAACAGGCAGTAGGAAACAATCCCGGCAGATCAAGCAGCAAGGCCTCAAAACGGTTCGCAACATCACCATTGACCGCGTGATGTAAAGCCTTGCGCCACCCAACCACTACCCCGAAATAATTTTTTACGGCC
>JAQYVW010000166.1 GCA_030145325.1 Desulfurivibrionaceae bacterium | reverse complement strand
AGTTTTTTATTTGCTCAAGGCGACCACAGACCACGCCTGAAATCACTAAAGAAGCAACCCAAGAACAACTCTGGTACGCCAACATTCTCGAAAAAGGCATGTTATTCGGCTTAGGGCTGATGTTCATCACCTTTGCCCTCTACGTGTTCGGCATCCTGGACTCAGTAATTCCCCGCGAGGCCGTTGCCGCGTACTGGACGATGCCGGTGGGCGATTACCTCGCCGCCATCAACCACAACTACCTGCACATGGAGCACGCCCCCACTGGCTGGGCCTGGATCTCCCTGATCGGCAAAGGCGATTTTCTCAACTTCCTGCCCGTGGCCATACTCTCGGGCGTAACCATCGTCTGCTACCTGGCCATCATTCCCGGCCTCTTCTCGCGCGGCGACAAGGCCATGGGCTTTATCTGCATGGGCACCGCCGCTATTTTGATCCTTGCCGCCAGCGGCCTCCTGGCCGTGGGCCATTAATAACCCCTTCTTCTTTTTTTGCTCCTTGAAGCCATCCAGCCCTCAGGCCGGATGGCTTTTTTTCGTTTATCCACAACGGCTCTCGAAACAAGCCGTCTCCACGAACAAGAATCACTGTCAAGCGGTGTATAAACAAGCCCTACAGAACAAGTAACCTTGAAAAACCTTGCACAAACCTCCTTGTGGATTAAATAATAAAAATAATCTCTAAAAAACAATAACCACCAACACACTACTCCGTTCGCCCACAAGAACAGGCGAACAGACCAAACCGACAGGAAAAGCGCCCATGCAATCAGGGAAGCATAAAACTTCCTCTTCAACAAACGCCCTCCTCCGCACCCTTGCTTGTATCCTGCTTACCCTTTGCGTATCGGCAAAGAGTGTCGTCGCAACCGAATCAACAGCCACAATCAGGATTGCCATCCTCCCCTGCTCCGAGATTGTTAAAACCTACATCCAAGCCCAACCCCTGCAAACCTACCTGAGCCACCAACTCAATCGCCAGATAGAGATTATAGTGCCGAATTCTTATCAGGAATTCAAAAGAACCATCCACCTCGGCGAGACTGAGTTTGCCTTCCAGGCCCCCCATGCCTACCTGCTCCTGGCACACCAGTACGACCCGCGAAATCTTCTTAAAGCCCTGACCCCGCAAGGTACCAGCGTCCATCGCGGTGTCGTGGTCACCCGCAAGGACAGCGGTCTTGAAAAGATTGAAGATCTGCACGGCAAGAAATTTCTGTTCGGGCACCCCTTTTCCACTGCAAAATGGCTGGCACCCAAAGCACTACTTGAAGGGAAGGGAATTGATCTTACAAACGACCTGCAGAGCTACTCGCACGGCGACAGTTGCGAGGCCATCGCCATGAATGTCTATCTCGGACAGGCAGACGCCGGCGCCATATGCGATTACTCCTTTGCCGAACTGGCGGAAAACAGCTCCCACGAGGAAGACGAGGTGCCACCGGATGCGCTGGTCATCATCGGCACCACCTGGGAGATTCCAACCTGGGTCTTTGCCTCCCGTAAGGGCGTCGATGCGGAAACCGTCACCCGCATGGTCAACGCTCTCACCGCTCTCGACCGGCGGCGTCCGGAACACCGGGAGGTGCTGGAAAGTCTGGAACTGGGAGGATTTGTCAAGGCCAGGGATACAGACTACGATTCACTCCGCAAACACCTTGCCGAAACCGACCTACCATCCCAATGAAATTCACCCTGCGCCTGAAACTCATCCTGCTGACCACAACCCTGGTGGTGATTACCCAGTTGGCCACCGGTTTTTTCATCGCCAACCACATTGAAAAAACCATGGAGTCCCAATACCATCAACAGATGCTGCCGGTGGCGATCAACTTGGCTCATGTCTGCACCAGCGCCCT
>JAQYVW010000090.1 GCA_030145325.1 Desulfurivibrionaceae bacterium | reverse complement strand
GGTCACTTGCCGAACCTTGGCAGGTGAGATGCTCATTGATGCCAAGGAAAGGATCTTGTCCGATGATGCCATGGAAACCTCAGCCATTGAGGGCGAAATCTTAAAACGTAGTTCTGTTCGGGCCTCTGTGCGGAAACAACTTGGTTTGCCTGTTTTGCAAGATGACTCCGACACGCAAACTGATGCGCTGGTGGCGATGTTGCTTGACGCCAGGGCGTGTGCCCCCCAATCACTCGTTGAAGAAAAAATTTTGGCTTGGCATGCCTCTCTTTTCCCAACCGGTTATTCCGGCCTGCATAAAATCAATGTCGGTCATTATCGGGGTACGGAGGATATGCGGATTGTATCCGGCCCATTAGGTAAGGAGCAGGTTCATTATGTCGCGCCGCCGAAGAGTCTGCTTGGTGAGGAAATGCGACGATTTTTCGTCTGGCTGAACAGTGAAACTTTAAGTGGCGATTCTTTAATCATGGCAGGGGTAGCTCATCTCTGGTTTGTAATGATCCATCCTTTTGATGATGGCAATGGAAGGGTGGCTCGGGCTATCACCGATTATCTGTTGGCCAGACACTCACCCCCTTTGATGCAGGTTGTTTCATTCTCCAAGCATGTCAGTCTGGATCGAAAAGGATATTATCAAGTTATGGAGGCGGCGGGCAAAGGCGGGCTGGATATAACACCATGGCTACGGTGGTTTTTGCAAACTTTAACCAATGCTCTTGTTGAATCTGAATGGATTGTAGGTCAAGTGGTCAGCAAGGCTCTTTTCTGGCAGGCGCATGGTGAAACCGATTTTAATGGCCGGCAGCAGAAAATGCTGACCCGTCTTCTAGATATGGGCGATCATTTTGTCGGCGGGATGACCACCCGTAAGTACGCCGGGATGTGTAAGTGCAGCAAGGTCACTGCCAGTCGGGATCTTGCCGACTTGGAAGCAAGGGGCATTTTGCAACGGCGGTCGGGTGGCGGCAGGTCAACCAGTTACCAATTGAAAAAATGAGTGTTCTTCGCCAGTTGTAGTTAAACAAAAAAGCCCCGCCTCCCATAACAAGGGAAGCGGGGCTTTTTTGTTTTTGAAAGATGTCCCTTAAAACGGCCGCATGGCCCAGACCCCGCAGGGGCAGGTGTCGCGGCAGAAGCCGCAGGCGATGCATTTCTCGTCGTCGGAGACGTATTCGTAGCCTTCCATGCCGAGATCATTCCGCGAGATGGCGTTGGCTGGGCAGATGGTTTCGCAGAGATGGCAGTCGCGGCAGGTGCCGCAACTGGCGCAGCGGTTGGCCTCATCTTCCTGGGTGGCACCGGCTTTGGGCTCGGGGCAGTAGTGCTGAAGGGTGAGGGTGTCGGCTGGAACCACCTTGAGTTCTAAGGGTTTCCATTCCTTGCCGGCCAGGGTGCTGATGATGCACTCGGCGGCGCGCTTGCCGCTACCAAGGGCGTGGGTGGCCAGACCCGGTCGTTCGACATCGCCCACCGCGAGGATTTGTGGGTCAGAGGTGCGTCCTGCATCATCGGTTTTTACCCACGAACCGCCTGCTACTTTAAGCACTTTGACGGAATCGGGAAGGAAATTGATGGCTGGGATATCGCCGATGGAGATGATCACCGTCTGGGCCGGGATTGTTTCTCCCTGGGCAGTGATCAGTCCCTTGTCGGTGACTTCCTTGGTGCTCACCGGCCACTGGAAGGTAGCGCCCAGTTCTTCGGCCGCCGCCTTCTCTTTGCCGAAGGCCAGAGGCTTCTGGATATCCACCAGGGTTACCTGCTCGGCTCCCAGTCGATACGCTTCGCAGGCCACGTCGCAACCGACGTTACCGGCGCCGATGATCACCACCTGCTTGCCGACTTTTTGCGGCGAGGCGCTCTTGGCGGATTTCAGGAAATCCAGAGCCGGAACCACTTTTTCCGCGCCGGGAAAGGGCAGTCGCCGTGGCTCATGGGTACCCACGGCGATGATCACGTAATCATATTCCTTCTTCCACGCTTCGATCTTTTCTTTGCTGGCCCCTTCGCCGAGATGAACATTGATGTTGGGGGCGTTGCTGAAGCGGTCGATCTCCCGATCCCAAACCGCTTTGGCAAGACGCTCCCAGGGGATAACCTGAGCCAGCTTGCCGCCAAGAACGGTGTCTTTCTCGAAGATATGGACTTCCACACCCGCTTGCGCCAGCTGCCAAGCCGCGCTCATGCCGCCGGGGCCGCCGCCGACGATGGCTACCTTCTTACCGGTTGCCGGAGCAAAGGGCGGCAGTTTGGCATCCCGCACCTCGCGACCCAGCATGGCCACGTCGATACTGCTGTCAACGTCCTGCCGTGAGCAGTTATCCATACAGAGATTGGGGCAGATGGCGCCGCAGATGGAAGCAGGCAGCGGGGTATAGCTCAAGATAAGGTTGTACGCCTCATCGGTTTTGCCTTCGCGCAGCAGCCGCATCCGATCCACGGTGGGAATATGGGTGGGGCAGTAGAAAGTACAGGGGGCAGCGTATTCCTTGTTGCCCCAAAATGGTTTCTTGCGTCGCAACTCCCCGGAAACGATTACGTCAATGGGGCTGCGATCCAAGCCCGGCGCAAGATCACGCAAGGGGTCGCCGCCGCGTGGGGCGTCGGGGCCGGCAAAGGCCGGGGTCCAGATATTGTTGCGGAACTGGGCCATGGGCATGGGGCCGCTGAAGATCAATGCCCGTTCCTGCGGGGTGATGGACATGAGGATCTTCCACTCACCGCGCACCGACAGGCTTTCTAAAAGTTCCGGTCGCTTGATTGATTCAAGATAAGCCGGCATCCGCTCCATCAGCCATTGCCATTGCTCGTCGTCTGGCTCGATTTCACGGACATTGTTTTTTGAGTAAGTTTCGTCGGTTTCACCCCGGTAGTAGACCCAGCCGCCAACCATACCCACGCAGGGCCGGTAGCCGAGAACGTTTTTGGGGTTCTTGGCCTCAAAGCCACAAACCACGCCGATGCCGCCGCAGTTGAACTCGGCAAAGGTGTCGCCAGCGGAGCCCAGTACCCACAGTTCGGGGCGGACGTAGTCGGGGTTCCATTTGGTCATGGTCAGGCCACGAGCGCCGATGGAGCCGCCGATCATTACCCGACCTTGGGCCATGGCGTTACAGACCCCGTTGGTGGCATCGCCCAGGACGGTGATATCGGCACCGATGTTCAGGTAGCCGACGTCATCCGAGGCGGCCCCTTCGCAAACGATGGTGGTGGCGGGCTGGCCCATGCAGCCAAGCCGTTGCCCGGCTGGGCCGCGGACGGTGAGATGCACCGAGCCGCTCTCATGGAGAAGTCTGCCGCCGACGTTATGCTGGCCATAGGTTTCCAGAACAAGATTGTTGGACGACTTGATCGCCTCCTGAACCAGCTCCACGTACTTTTTGGAGCTGATCCGTTGGCCCTGTTCGTCAAGCCCTTTAACGATGATTGTATCTTGGGTTGCGTTGGTCACGATTTACCCTCTGTATATAATGCTTAGCAGATATATCTGATTTTGAGACGTTCAGCAGCGTCGGCGTCAGCAATGCCGATGGCGTCGGACATACCGATGGGCAAGCTCTGCGAGCGACCCAATGGCGCCATAACCTTCTTCATCTCGGTGTTGATGGCCATGAAGGCGTCAACCACCCGCTGTGCCACCTTGTCTGGATCCAGTCGGCGGTAGAGCTTGGGATCCTGGCTGGTGATGCCCTTGGGGCAGATGCCGATGTTGCAGACGTTACAGCGATTGCGTTCGCTGCCGAGACATCCCGCTGCCGCTTGCATGATGTACTTGCCCATGTGGACGCCGGAAGCGCCCAGCATGATCAGCGCCAGACCGTTCTGGGTGACGTTGCCGTTCTTGCCAACACCACCGGCGGCAAAGATGGGGATCTCGTTCTGCTTGCCTTGGGCGACCAGGTCGAGATAGCACTCCCGCAGGTTGCTGGCGATGTGGTGACCAGTGGCGTTCATGGAGACGTTGTATGCTGCTCCGGTGCCACCATCCACGCCGTCGATCAACAACGCTCCGGCGTAAGGATTACGCACCAGATTGTTGAGCACCGATTTCGCCGAAGTAGAGCCGGAGATCTTCGGATAGACCGGTACCTTGAAGTCCCAGGCCGTGGACATGGTCTGGATCATCTTCATCACCGACTCCTCAATGGAGTAGAGGGTCTGGTGAACCGGCGGTGAGGGCAGATCCACTCCCTGCGGTACGCCGCGCAGACGGGCGATGAGTTTGGAAACCTTGAACCACATCAAGAGGCCGCCGTCACCGGGCTTGGCGCCCTGGCCGTACTTGATCTCGATGGCTGCCGGATCGCATTGCATCTCGGGCAGAGCGCGAATGATCTCGTCCCAGCCAAAATAACCGGAAGCGATCTGAAGGATGATATATTTGAGGAATGGGCTGCGCAGCACCCACGGCGGGCAACCGCCCTCGCCGGTGGCCATAACCACTGGGATGCCCATTACTTCATTAAGATAGGCAACGCCTTGCAACAATCCCAGCCACATATTGGGCGACAGGGCGCCAAAAGACATGGAACCGATGACAAAGGGGAAGATCTCGCGGGTGGGCGGAATCCACTCCCCGGCGGCCTGGCGGCGTAGATACTCTTCCGGCGGTAAAACCCGACCAAGCAGGGTGTTCATATAGAATTCATGGCGACCAGCATCAAGAGCCGGATCGGTGAGCATGGAGATCCGGTTGAAGATGATCTGATCCAGGATGGACTCGCCGGAGTTCCGACGCCCTCCGCGCTTGGCTGGTTCGCCCTTGGCGTTGTCGAGAAACTTGGCCCGTTCGTCGTTACTGTTGGGGTGTGGACCGATGGCCTCGTTGGGGCAGGCCATGGCGCACATCCCGCAGCCGATACAGCGGTGACCGAGATCTGTGCGTTGCCGGATACCCACAAAGGTGCGGAAAGAACTGCCCCGTTCGGCGGTATTCAGCACCATCTTCGGCATCCGTTGCCGCCGATAGGTGAGATGAATCGCCTCGGTGGGGCAGACGGTGGTGCAGCGGCCGCACAAGGTGCAGCGGTCTTCACGATGCTTGATGATCCAAGGCAGGTCGTGATAGGTTAGGCTGCTTGGGTTGACGGATAAGGATCGAGTTGCGACCATATCTTCAGCTCCTTTCTGTCTGGAGGTACAATAACGGTGTGTTCACGCATTGGTTGGAAATCTTGTGAGCGATCCCGATCCGGGATCATCGCATCCACGCCACACATCTCGGAAGCCATGGCCCACTCGCCGGGCTTGCCGCCCACGGTGCCGGGGCGCATCTTCTTGCGATCCATGGCCATCAGGCAGGTCTCATCGGGCAGCGAGGCGATTACGCAGTTGGGGCCGTCGATGATCAGGCGGCGGCAGACATCGCGTAAGCCTCGCAGGAAGTCGCCTTGGGGATGAGCGGCCAGTTCCTTGGAGTTCAACGGGGTGATGATGTGCTTGTAAGCCTCCAGCGGCAGCTTCAATTTCTTTAGTGCATAGTGGAGGATATGGGTGAAAACCTCAGAGTCGGACTGGTAGCCGATATAGCCGGGCTGATTCATGCCGGTGAACCATTCCTTGATGGGCAGGAAGGCGGTGTTCTCACCGTTGGTCATGGAGCCGATGCCCTGAATGAAGAAGGGGTGGCAGGCGTAGAGGTTGATCCCCCAGTTGGTGTTCTGGCGGCCTTGAGCCATGCAGACCCGGGCTTTGATCCGGTTGTCGTTGAGCCCAAGGGCGTCGCCAACCGCTAGAGGCCAGCCAACTTCCTTGATCATTGCCACGTCGGGCCAGAGGGAGAAAACGGTGAGGTCGTCGCCGTGATCCTCGCCGTCTTTTCTGATCGCCAGGCGGGTGAGCATCAGTTTTTCCTCAACCTGATCCTGGTCGAGGCTGCTCCAGGCGGCGGGCATCTTGTAGACCTGCAGAAAATATTTGTGGCGGTCCTTGGCTTCGATTTCGCGCAGGTCGGTGTCGAACTCGTGATCGTATTTCAGTTCGAAGCCGTTGTTCTGCATGAAGCCGTTCAGCCGATGCATGGCCGCTTCACTGTGGGCGATGCCCGAGAGGATCGGGTCGCCGTTGCGATAGCCATAATCGGCGAAGTTGAGGCCGCGCAGCAAGAGGCCCAATCCGCTGCCGTCGTATCCTTCCTGCATCGCCTCCATGGCGGTAAGGACGCTGTAGGGCGAGAAGGGGTCAGAGGCGGTTTTCAGTGCTAACCTGCACATTTCTCTCTCTCCTTAAAAAATTAACGGTTTCGAGGCCGTGGTGGCAAGAAACCGACCAGTAAAAGCTCTAAGGGGTGGTGTTGGCGGGATCGATTATCGATCACCGGCCAGCCATTATAAATGATGATGCAAATAAATGCTCGCCCAAGATAAAAACATCGGCAGGTCGGGAAGTCAAGGGGAAGATGGCATGTGTAAAAGGTTGGCTGAGGCCGGGGTTGCCAGCAGGCAATACTTATCTTGAGGCGGGCCTGTCTGTGGGCTCTTGCCAGTTTCCCCGTCTGGTCGCTTTGGTAAGGCTTGCGGCCAAGCGGGAGTTGAAATCGAGACCGTCAATCTCTTTGGCACCAAGTCGCAGCAGGTGTTCTGTTTTCATCTGGCAATCGATGAGGTCAAAGTCCCAACCACTAAGCTTGCGGCAGAGGGTGGCGAAGGCAATTTTGGAGCTGTTTGGCTCTTGTGAAAACATGGATTCTCCGAAGAATGTCCCCCCCAGCGAGATACCGTATAAGCCGCCAACTAGTTGATCATCCTGCCAACATTCCACCGAGTGGGCATAGCCAAGCTCGTGCAATTGGCAATAGGCCTCGATCATCGCGGTGATTATCCAGGTGCCGTTATCTTGGCGGCTAATCCCGGCGCAGTTGCTGATCACCTCGCGAAAGGCAGTGTCGAAACTGGTTCGATAAATCCCCTGGCGGATTTGTCGGGCCAATCGTTTTGAACAGTGAAATTCAGTGGGGGGCAAGATCAGGCGTGGAGTTGGCGACCACCAGAGGATGGGCTCACCCTCTGAGTACCAAGGGAAGATCCCCTGACTGTAGGCAAGGAGAAGGCGTTCCGGCGAGAGGTCGCCGCCCACCGCCAGCAGACCGTCGTCGCGGGCTAGTTCCGGGGGCGGGAAAAGAAGTTCATGGGTGAGTTGAAAGACGGGCATGGCTTTGATTGGCTAAAATGGTTATTCCTCATCCGATTCTTCGTGTTCTTTGCCGTAACGGCTATGGACGCCACGGCGCAGTTTCCAGAAGGTAGCTTCTAGTATTTCCACTCCGATCAATACCCCTACGGTCATCATGGTCAGGAAGACGGCCATGGTCAGATAGCCTAAGCCGATGGCAGAGCCGATGGCGGCCAGCATCCAGATGATTGCTGCCGATGTTACGCCTTTTACTTCTCCGCCCTTACCCATGATTACGCCAGCGCCGATAAAGCCGATACCGGTAACAACCTGACCCAGCACCCGGGAGGGGTCATAGGCGGTATTGCCAATATTTAAAGCCACCGACAGACTGACAAAGGTCTGGGTGCCCAGGCAGATAAGGATGCTGGTGCGCATCCCCGCCGCCTTGCCACGCAGTTGTCGTTCAAGGCCTATGACCCCGCCGCAGAGGATGGTGACGCCGATTTGCATCCAGAAGTCTGGAGTGAGGAGGATGGTGAGTTCTTGCATGTTGTTTTGGCTCTTAGGTCTGATTGTTCATTTGTCGACAGATTAACAATCGTTGGCTTGTGTCGGTTGATCGGTGGAAGTTGGCGCCAATTTATTTAGAGGAATACTGGCAGGGGCGAAGGGAAATGTCAAGGGTGGCTGCTTGTTCCTGGTTAAGTTTAACCGTTTTGGTCAAGCCGCCCATTGCTTTCTTTTTGTCGTAACGCTATTCGGTTGCTGGGTGCTCTTGGTCAACGGATTGTCTGTGGTTGGCAAGAGCATGGAGGGTGGGAAGATTAGCCAGGCGTGGATAGGGTGTTTGTTGTGTTCTGTCCGGTTTGGGCATAAAATGTTACCTCTGCCCATTAAACAGGTTGCCCGGCTAATTTTATTTTGTAAAATAATTTTTCAGTTCTGGGGTGGATCATAGCCGCTGTGGCTGAATAAATATCTACAATCTTACAAGTCTTTGTTTGGTGAGTTTGATTTTTATCTCTGAAGGAAAAGTTATGGACGAATATTATGATGATATAGACCCAGTTGATACTGAAGCGTTGCTGAAAGACGCGGTTGTCGAGATTATCCGCCATGAGGATCCGGTGCACTTCATGCAGTGGCTGCGAAGCAATATAAGTCGCTACTTCATGGACGAGATGGTGGAGCTGCAAGGTGATGCGGATATGCCGCGGGCCATGGCCACCATGCTCGGGATGGCGATCTGGAATGCCACCCCCTTGCCTGGCAATGGTTACCGGACACGGCCCTTGCCTAAGCCGAAACGTAACGATTCTTGTCCCTGTGGTTCTGGGCGGAAGTTTAAGCGTTGCTGTTATGGCGGTAAGATGCTGCCGCCTCTGGGTAGCGATTTCGCCTGGGTTATCCTTTTTGAACAGCTCTCTCCTGTTGGTAAGAAAGAGGTCCTGGCCGCCGGTTTGGTGCCGTTCTCTTCCCTGGTGGCGTTGGCTTACACCTATTTTAAAGAAGAGCGTCCTCGCAAGGTGGTGCAAGTTCTTGAACCCTTGTTTGTGCCCCCGTTCAATCAAGATGGGGTTGAGTTGTCTTCAGCGTTCGATCTCCTTCTTGATGCCTATGACTACTTGGGTTACTGCAACAAAAAAGATAAACTCATCCATTTGCTTCTCGCCCAGCCGCACCCTTCCTCTTTGCGCTCATCCGTATATCAGCGTCGAGCCGTGATGTTGATGGATTTGGATGACAGGCCCGGAGCCTGGGATGCCTTTAAACGGGCGCAGCAGGATAGTCCCGATGATCCGGGGGTGGGAATGGCGGAGGTACAGTTGCATTTGGCCGAGGGCAATGAGCAATTGGCGGCACAGCGGGCTGATTTCTGGTTTAAGCGTCTACGTCGGCAAGGCGTTGCCGATGATGACCTGATGATGGATTTCTTTGCTGAGGTGAGTCGTGATCCCATGGCTGCCCAGGTCCAAATGGAAATGGAGATGGGTGGTGAGGCAGGCCGTGAGTTGCGGGACTGGCTGGAAGAGGTGGAGGATTGCCCCTTGCCTCTTTATGGTCTTGAGTCCTTGGGGGGGGAGGCGTTAATCGATGACGAGGAGTCTTTTGCGGACGATGCGGCCCTTTCCGCCGATGATTTTTTACTGGAGACCCCGTCGGTCCTGCTGGGGCTTGAGCAAGAGTGGGCCGATATCTTTCCACAGGGAAAGCCATTTTCCGTCAATCTTACCTCCCCTGGCGATGAATATGTCTGGGCATTGGAAGAGGAAGCCAAGTGGAGTGGTTTTCTGCACCGTTTTCCCGAGGCCTATGACAGTATCTATATTCTAGACGATCTCGCGGCAGCGGTGGAACAGCATCCCGCCTTCCCTGCGTCGGGGATTATCGCAACTTTCTATCTGCCCTTGCTTCGCCGTAGTGAGGCCATCCTCGATAAGGTTTTGGTCGGTTGTCAGTCCCCTTGCCGATTGCCGTGGCTTTTTGATGAAAACCGGCCCGCCCTCCGTAGTTTGTACCGTTTGGCCTATTGTTATTTAAATTGTGAGCAGCACCGTAAATTTATAAGTGCCGCCGACAAATTACTAGCCATCAACCCCAGAGATAATCATGGTATCCGTAGAGATCTGTGTAATACCCTTCTCCGGGTGGGTGATGATCGGGAAGCCCTTGCCCTTGCCCACCGTTATCCCGATGACCTTTTTGCTGAACTCGTTTATGGCCAGGTGCTGGCCTTGTTTCGCTTGGAAAAGAAGGGTGAAGCTGCTGTTGCCCTGGCCGAAGCGATGGCAAGATTGCCCAAGGTGCCTGGTTATCTCTGCCGGGAGCGGATAAAGGAGCCGAAGCTTAGTCCCCACGGGATTCAGCTTGGGGGGGATGACCAGGCCTGGATGTACCGGCAGGAGATGCGTGATCTATGGCAGATGACCCCTGGCGTCATGACGTGGTTAAAGAAACAGTGTCGGGTGTGAAAAAACTGCTGGCCTCCGTCATCCTGCTTGTAAAAAAATTAGAGGAAAACCCGGTAATCGGTGTTCAGGGCGGTGGCTAAAAGTTTGGCGTTGTTTTTGCCGATGGGCCGTTTACCGTTTTCCATCTCTGAGACATGGTGCTGGGGGATGCTGGTCTTTTCAGCAAGTTGGCGCGGGGTGAATCCCTCGCGGTGCCGTGCTCCAACCAAGTCGGTGCCTCCTTCGTTGTCGCTGAATTCCACCAGTGCTTCCCGTGGGGACGTGTTCAAAACCTAAATCCACGAGTTTGGTTTTTTTGGCAGTAACTTCCTATCCTGCCCGACAAAGTTCACAGCCAATTTTCGCAAAACAGGCCGGGAACTCGCTTGAAATCCCGCATGTAGTTGGTGACTAGGGTCATTGACAGGCTGGCAGCGTGGGCAGCGATCATCATATCCATGGCACCGATCAACTGGCCCTTTTTTTCAAGAAAGGCTCGAATCTCGCCATACCGGCAGGCGGCCTGGTCGTCAAAGGCGAGGATGTCCAGTGGAGCGAGAAAGGCGTTTAATGCCTCGTTATTTTGTTCCGGTCTGGCGCTCTTGGCGACCCCGTATTCTAACTCGGCCAAGGTGACTGAGGAGATTACCACGTCAGCAATGGCCAAAGCGCGAAGTCGATCAATTACTTGCAGTGGTTTGCGTTTGATGAGGTAGATGCAGATATTGGTGTCGAGCATGTGGCGCACTTAGAGTTCCTCGCGGACGTCAAGATTGGGTTGCTTTCGTTCGGTCATGAAGTCGTCGCTGAACATGTCGAGGCTGCTGAGCAGCGATTGCCATGGGTCGTCCTTGGCGGTGAGGATGATGTTCTTTCCCACCCGTTTGATATAGACCTCGCCGCTTTCAAATTGGAATTCCTTAGGTAGTGCCTGTCCATAAATGGTCTTTTTGCCCGATCTCTGCGTTATGTTCAAAAAATAATGCTCGGAATATCAAACATATGCCTGCGCTTATTTTTTTCGCATGCCTTGATCTCGAACAAAAATCCTCATTTATGGACAGACACT
>JAQYVW010000089.1 GCA_030145325.1 Desulfurivibrionaceae bacterium | reverse complement strand
GTTTTCCCACTTTCGGAAGCCGCTATATTTAGCCGATTCCGTTCCTGCCGTCAAGGGCTTATTTTGATCTCCCTCAACTTTTTCCCGGTCAACTTTCTGACCGCTGGAAGACGGTGTTTATAACCGGCTTCCAGCGGGTGGTCAAGGAATTTTTTGAAGCTCTCATTTCCCACCCAAGAAGTCGCTGTTTATATCCGACTCCCACTCCCCCGTCAAGAACTTTTCTTTTAATTCTCGACACTTCCAGGCTTTCATTCGCTGCCCTGTGAGGAGGCGACAAACTAACCCATCACCCCTTCCCGGTCAACATCTTTTATGCACCCTTCCCTCTTAAGCATACAATTCAACGCCAGACAGCCAAGATAAAGCGCACGACAATCCCCCATTGACCGCATCCTCCCCTTATGCCACCATATCCATATATAGAGGGTTACCCAAGAAGAACGAGAGGTACATAATGAAAGAAGCTGAATTCTACGAGTTACTAGATCCACAAGAAGGCATTATCCAATGCAACCTGTGCTATCATCACTGCCGGATAAAAGAAAACAAATGTGGCCTCTGCCGGGTACGCGAAAACCACCAGGGCCACCTCTACAGCCTAGCTTACGGTAAACTGATCAGCGAGAATGTTGATCCCATTGAGAAGAAACCAATCTTCCACCTGCTTCCGGGCTCACTCTCTTTCTCCATCGCCACTGTGGGCTGCAACTTCCGTTGCCAGCACTGCCAGAACTATGACATTTCTCAGTACCAGCGCAAAAACCAGGAACCATTGCCAGGCCACAACCGGACACCACAACAGGTGGTGGACAGTGCCTTACAACATGGCTGCAAAAGCATCAGCTATACCTATATCGAACCCACCATCTTTCTTGAGTTCGCCTACGAAACCGCAGTATTAGCCCATAAGGCTGGCCTCAAGAACATCTTCGTCAGCAACGGCTACACCTCACCCGAAGCCACCCGGAAATTTGCCCCCTACCTGGACGCCAACAACATCGACCTTAAAGCCTTCACCGAAAAATTTTATCATGAAATCTGCGGAGCCAAGCTAGCACCAGTACTGAATACCATTAAATTAATGAAGGAACTTGGCGTCTGGATAGAAGTAACCACCTTGATCATTCCGGGTTGGAACGATTCAAGCCAGGAACTACGTCAGATCGCCGAGTTTATCAAATCCGTTGACGCCAACATCCCCTGGCACGTCACCCGCTTCTACCCAACCTACAAGATGACAAATAGACCTGCGACCCCGGTGGAGACCCTGCGACGGGCTCGTCAGATCGGCTTGGAAGTCGGCCTTAGCTATGTTTACGAAGGAAATGTCCTGGGCGAAGACGGCGAAAGCACTTACTGCCCGGGATGCGGCAAGATCGTCATTGGCCGAACCGGATTCAAAACCTACTCCAGCAATCTCCTTGACGGTGCCTGTGGAGCATGCCTTACCCCCCTTGCGGGCATTTTCCAATAACCAGATCTCCACCGGCAACCCCTAAACCCTCGCAAACAATTCTGTATACCAACCCATGATGGGTAAATTCCATTTCTTTATTGACTGCACGACGATTTCCATGTTTAATAACCTGATTTTTTTGACCTGATTCACAGACTAATTTGAGTAGGGTGAGGGCCACGACATCGTTGCTGTACCAATTGTATAAATTATTCAGTTACCTTGTCTTTGCAGTCGCTTTCCCCCTTTTTTTTATATTCAGCACTATTACCGGCAAGCACCGAACCGGGCTCAAGGAGCGGTTCGGTTTTTTTGAACCACCCCCAGTTCACGCCCCCCCCTGGCGCATTTGGCTACACGCTGCCTCGGTGGGAGAAGTACAGGTTGCCAGGGCGCTGATCAATGAACTTCGAAAAGAATTCCCCAACGCCGATCTGATTCTGTCCACAATGACTGAACAGGGACAGCAGGTGGCCAGGCAACAACTGGCTGGCGAGGTTCACTGTATCTATGCACCTCTGGATCTACCGATCATTGTCCGTCAGGCGGTAAAAAAGTTGCAACCGTCAATATACATCTGCCTTGAGACTGAGTTATGGCCAAACCTACTGGATCACCTCAGGAGTAATAACGTTCCAGCAATTCTTCTGAACGGCAGGCTCTCCGAACGGTCATACAGCCGCTACCGACTGGCACCACGTTTCATGACCAGACTGCTGGCCTGTTTTAGCCGACTGGCCACTATCAGGCAGGAGGATAGTGACCGCTATATCGCCCTGGGCGCAGAACCACAACGAATGGAGGTTCTGGGCAACGCCAAATACGATCTGGACATCGATACCTCGCCTGAGACCGCCAGCCGATATCGAAACCTGCTGCAACTTACAGAAGGCCAGCCCTTGCTGGTGGCTGGCAGCACCCACGGCAACGAAGAAACTATGCTCCTGGAAACCTTCCAGGCCATCAAAAAAAGACTTCCCGAGCTGGTGATGGTGGTTGCACCTCGCCACCTGGGAAGACTTGCAGAGATCGAAGCGGGTTACATTGGCGCAAGCATCAAGTTCAACCGGCTCAGCCACTGCCGCAACGAAAGAAGAACCGCCGATTTGGTGCTGGTAGACAGCATGGGCGATCTAGTTGGCCTCTACGGTGCCGCCACCTATGTTTTCTGCGGCGGCAGCCTGGTAAAACGGGGCGGTCACAACCTCATGGAAGTGGCCATCTGGGGGAAACCCGTCTGCTACGGCCCCAATATAAAAGACTTCCTTGATGCCAAGGAACTACTGGAGGCGGCCCAAGCGGGATTCATGGTTAACACCGCCACCGAGCTTGCCGACACCATCATCGGCTTTGCCGATAACCCTGATCAGTATACCCAGGCCGGGCAACGCGCCCGCAAGAAGGCCTTGGCCCAACAGGGCTCGGCCCGCAAGCAGGTACAACTGGTCAAAAAATTGCTCAAACAACAGAATGAAAACGGATCTCCGGCTTCCGCCTGAACCGTTTTACCAAATAACTCGAAACCGCGAAGGACGCTTAAGCATGAAAGCACTTGTCGCCCTGGAAGACGGCACCATCTTTGAAGGAGAATCATTCACCGGCCCCGGCGAGGCAACCGGCGAAGTGGTTTTCAACACCAGCATGTCCGGCTACCAAGAGGTCTTAACCGACCCCTCCTACACCGGCCAAATCGTCACCATGACCTACCCGCTGATCGGCAACTACGGTGTCAACGACGAAGACAACGAGTCGGATAAGATTCAGGTGGAGGCGTTCCTGATCAAGGAATACAATGCCATCCCTTGTAACTTCCGCGCCACCGGCAACCTGGGTGACTTCCTGAAAAACGAGAAAGTCTTAGGCGTGCAAGGCATTGATACCCGGGCTTTAACCCGCCATATCCGCATCGGCGGAGCGATGAAATGCGTGGTTTCAACCGAGGATCTTGATCCCGCCTCGCTGGTTGCCAAGGCCAAGAATTCGGCTGGCCTGGTTGGCCGTGATCTGGTCAAGGAAGTGACCTGTAGCGAGCCCTACGGCTGGAGCGACGACGGCCCCAAACCGGGAAGCAACTTTACCACTGCCGCACCGGGTAAATACAAGGTGGTCACCTATGACTTTGGCCTCAAGTACAACCAGCTGCGGCTACTGACCGATCGCGATTGCTCAGTACAAGTAGTTCCAGCAACCACCAGCGCTGCCGAAGTGCTGGCCATGAATCCAGACGGGGTCTTCCTCTCCAACGGCCCCGGCGATCCAGCCGGAGTACCCGGAGTGGTGGAAAACATCCGCGAAATTCTGGGCCAGAAACCGGTTTTCGGAATCTGTCTTGGCCACCAGATGCTGGGCCTTGCCTACGGCGGCAAGACCTACAAGCTCAAATTCGGCCATCGCGGCGGCAATCAGCCGGTGAAGGATCTCTCCACCAACAAGATTGAGATCACCTCCCAGAACCACGGTTTCTGTGTGGACATGGACAGCCTCCCCAGTGACGAGGTGGAACTGACCCACATCAATCTCAACGACAACAGCGTCGAGGGGATGCGCCACAAGAAATTCCCGGCCTTTTCGGTACAGCATCACCCAGAAAATGCCCCTGGCCCCCACGATTCAATTTATCTGTTCGACCGCTTCATTGAGGCCATGAACTAACTTCACTTTTTGTAATTACCGCCCGGCGCTCATCCCGGGCTTTTTAAAATAAAACACAACAGTCTGGCGGAAACCATGCCCAAAAGAACTGACCTTAAGAAGATCCTGATCATCGGCTCCGGCCCCATTATCATCAGCCAAGCGTGCGAGTTTGACTACTCAGGCGCCCAAGCCGTCAAAGCCCTCCGGGAAGAAGGTTATGAGGTGGTGTTGATCAACTCCAACCCCGCCACCATCATGACCGACCCAGAGCTGGCCGACCGCACCTACATCGAGCCCATCACCCCGGAGATGGTGACCAAGGTCATCGAACGCGAGCGGCCTGATGCGCTACTGCCCACCTTGGGTGGTCAGACCGCCCTCAACACTGCCATTCGGGTTGCCGAGATGGGGGTGTTGGACAAATACGGCGTAGAGTTGCTTGGCGCTAACATTGATGTCATCAAGAAAGCAGAAGGTCGCGAGGAGTTTCGGGCGGCCATGCACAAGATCGGTCTCAAGGTTCCGGAGAGCGCCATTGTCAACTCCGTGGAAGAGGCTCTGGCCGCAGCCGACCAGATCGGTTTCCCGGTTATCGTTCGACCTAGTTTCACCTTGGGCGGCACCGGCGGCGGCGTGGCTTACAACACCCAGGAACTGGTCAACATGACTGCTTCCGGCGTGGACTTGAGCATGAACAACGAGGTCATGCTGGAAAAAAGCCTCCTGGGCTGGAAGGAATATGAGCTTGAGGTGATGCGCGACAAGAATGACAACGTGGTCATCATCTGCTCCATCGAGAACTTCGACGCCATGGGCGTCCATACCGGCGACTCCATCACCGTTGCCCCAGCTCAGACCCTTTCCGACCGGGAATACCAGCTGATGCGCAACGCCGCCATTGCCATTATCCGAGAGATCGGGGTTGAAACCGGCGGCTCCAACGTCCAATTTGCGGTTAACCCCGTGGACGGAGAAATGACGGTTATTGAAATGAACCCACGGGTATCGAGAAGCTCGGCGCTAGCCTCTAAAGCCACCGGTTTCCCCATCGCCAAGATCGCCGCCAAGCTTGCGGTTGGCTACACCCTGGACGAGATCAAAAACGATATCACTCAGGAAACCTACGCTTCCTTTGAACCGTCCATTGATTACTGCGTGGTGAAGATTCCGCGCTGGACCTTTGAAAAATTCCCCGAAGCCGAAGACATCCTCACCACTGCCATGAAGTCAGTGGGCGAGACCATGGCCATTGGCCGAACCTTCAAGGAAGCCTTCCAAAAAGGGTTACGATCGCTGGAAATTGATGCCATGGGCTTCGGCGCCGACCCCAAGCTGGATTTTGCCGATCTTGAGGAACATGAACTGGACAATCTCCTCCAGAAACCCAATTCCCAGCGCGTCTTTCACATCTATGAAGGTATGCGAAGGGGATTGAGTATTGAGCGACTCTATGAACTCACCGCCATCGACCCCTGGTTTTTGCATAATTTAAAAACCCTTGTGGATACCGAGGCAGAAATTCGCCAACGCGGTTTCTCCGCCCTAGACTTGGACTTTCTGCGCAAAATCAAGCAGATGGGTTTTTCCGATCCACAGATTGCCTTCCTTACCGGCACCAGTCCCGCAGATGTTCGCGAACTGCGCGGCAAGGAAGATCTCCGACCGGTGTACAAGTTGGTGGACACCTGTGCTGCTGAATTTGAGGCCTTCACCCCCTACTATTACTCAACCTATGAGGTGGAAAACGAGGCCCGAATTTCCCATCGCCGCAAGGTGATGATCCTTGGTGGTGGCCCCAACCGCATCGGTCAGGGCATCGAGTTTGATTACTGTTGCGTGCATGCCTCCTTTGCTCTGGCCGAGATTGACATCGAGTCGATCATGGTCAACTCCAACCCGGAAACAGTCTCCACCGACTACGACACCTCGGACAAGCTCTACTTTGAGCCGTTGACCCACGAGGATGTGATGAACATCATCGAGAACGAAAAACCGGATGGAGTTATTGTCCAGTTTGGCGGCCAGACCCCACTAAATCTCGCCGTGCCGCTGGCCAAGGCTGGGGTACCCATCCTGGGCACCTCCCCTGACTCCATCGACCGAGCCGAGGATCGCAAACGTTTCCAGCAGTTTTTACAAAAACTCAATCTCCTCCAACCGGAAAACGGCACCGCCCGCACCTTCGAAGATGCCGAGCTCATCGCCGATCGCATCGGCTACCCGGTGGTAGTTCGTCCCTCCTATGTTTTGGGCGGTCGCGCCATGCGCATCGTTTACAACGCCAAAGAACTGAAAGAATACATGACCTCAGCCATCGCTGTTTCCTCCGAACATCCCATCCTCTTGGATAAATTCCTTAAGGATGCGGTGGAAATCGATGTTGACGCCATCTCCGACAACGAGATCACCGTTATCGGCGGCATCATGGAACATATTGAAGAAGCAGGCATCCATTCCGGCGATTCAGCCAGCGTGCTGCCTCCGCACACCTTGTCCAAGGAAATGATTCAGGAAATAATGGCCGCCACCAAGGCCATGGCCCTGGAACTGAAGGTCATCGGGCTGATGAACATCCAGTTCGCGGTGAAGGATGATACCCTCTATGTTATTGAGGTAAATCCCCGTGCCTCACGCACCATCCCCTTTGTCAGTAAGGCCACCGGCGTGCCGTTGGCCAAGCTCGCCACCAAGGTGATGATGGGCAAGACCCTCACCGAACTAGGCTTCACCAAAGAGGTGGAAGTAAAACATTTTGCGGTCAAGGAATCGGTCTTCCCCTTTGATCGCTTTGAAAACGTCGATACCATCCTCGGGCCGGAAATGAAATCCACCGGCGAGGTCATGGGCCTTGATGATTCGTTGGGCATGGCCTTTGCCAAATCACAGCTTGCCGCCGGACAAACCATCCCCGAACAGGGCAATGTTCTGATTAGCCTCCGCCACGGTGACAAATCCGCCATCCTCCCTGTAGCGCAACAGCTAATTGAGCTTGGCTTCGGCATCCTCGCCACCAGTGGCACAGCCAACTTCCTGGTGGAAAATGATGTCCCCTGCACCCAAGTGCACAAAATCTCCGAGGGTCGGCCACACATTCTTGACAAAATCCAGGACAAACAGGTGCAATGGATAATCAATACTTCCATGGGAACCAGAACCACCGAGGACTCCTACACCATCCGGCGGGCGGCTTTAAGCTACCATTTACCCTACACCACCACCATTGCCGGGGCGGTCTCCATGGTCAAGGCCATCGCCACCACCAAGCTAAAATCCATGGAGGTTAAGTCGTTGCAGGAGTATTTTTAATCTTCCCCGGCGCAGTTATTTAAAACCTCACAACAGTTAGCTACTGGACTTTCCCTTTCAGCCGACTTATGGTTATATGCTTTGGAGCTAATATACAAGTCACCAGATTGCCACAACCCAGGATACGCACCAAACAAGCCTATTCCGATTCATGAAATGCTGGGAGACCCCCCTCCCCCAAATGCCAAGATGAACCCTTGTCCAGAGGAAATTCCTTGAACACCTTCTATAAAAATCTCTCCATGTGGCTGGTTATCGGTCTGACCATGGTTCTGCTCTTCAACCTGTTTAACAAACCGCAAAGTTTAACCGAAGAATGGACCTACAGTGACTTTCTGAGCAGTATCGAGAATGGTGCCATAACCTCGGTGATTATCCAAGGCGACGAAATCAGCGGCTCGACCTCGGAAGGCAAGAGCTTCAAGGCGATTATGCCCCGTGATGACTCCTTGATCCCCACTTTACGTAAATCCGGGGTCAATATTCGGGTCAAACAACAGGAAGAAACGCCATGGTATGTAACCATCATGGTTTCCTGGTTTCCCATGCTGCTTCTGGTGGGGGTGTGGATCTTCTTCATGCGGCAGATGCAGTCGGGTGGCGGCAAGGCCATGTCCTTCGGTAAGAGCCGAGCTCGAGTGATGGACAAGGAAAAGAGCAAAATCACCTTTGCCGACGTGGCTGGAATTGAAGAAGCAAAGGAAGAACTTTCGGAAATCATCGATTTCTTACGCGATCCGCAAAAATTCACCCGTCTAGGCGGTAGGATTCCCAAAGGCGTTTTGTTGGCTGGAGCACCGGGCACCGGTAAAACCTTGCTGGCCAAAGCCATTGCCGGTGAGGCGGATGTGCCTTTCTTTACCATCAGCGGCTCTGATTTTGTCGAGATGTTTGTCGGCGTCGGCGCTTCCCGAGTCCGCGACCTGTTTATCCAGGGTAAGAAAAACGCCCCCTGCATTATCTTCATCGATGAAATTGACGCCGTGGGTCGCCATCGCGGCGCAGGCTTGGGCGGTGGCCATGATGAACGTGAGCAAACCCTCAACCAGTTACTGGTTGAAATGGATGGCTTTGAGGCCAACGAGGGGGTCATTATCATTGCCGCTACCAACCGGCCCGACGTCCTGGACCCCGCCTTGCTCCGACCCGGTCGCTTCGACCGACAAGTGGTGGTGCCTGTACCCGATGTTAAGGGCCGCGAAAAGATACTTGATGTGCATGTCAAGAAGGTTCCCTTGGACGGCGACGCCGATCTGCCCACCCTGGCCCGCGGCACTCCCGGTTTTTCCGGCGCTGATCTCGAAAACATGGTCAACGAGGCGGCCTTGCTCGCTGCTCGCAGTGGCGCCGACAAAGTGACCATGGAAAGCCTTGAGAAAGCCAAAGACAAAGTAATGATGGGTGCAGAACGACGCAGCCTGATGATCACCGAAAGTGAAAAAGAGATCACCGCCTACCATGAAGCAGGACACGCCTTGATGGCCAAACTGCTGCCGGATACCGACCCGCTCCATAAAGTAACTATCATCCCCCGTGGTCGTGCCCTTGGACTTACGATGCAGTTGCCCACCGATGAAAAATACACCGTTTCACGTTCTTTCTTGAACAATAACATTTGCATTCTCATGGGTGGCCGGGTAGCGGAAGAGATCATTTTCAACGAAATCACCACCGGCGCCAGTAACGATATTGAACGAGCCACCGCCATGGCCCGCAAGATGGTCTGTGAATGGGGCATGAGTGAAGCCATGGGCCCACTCTCATACGGCAAGAAAGAGGAACAGATCTTCTTGGGCCGGGAAATAAATCAACATCGGGATTACAGTGAAGCCACGGCGGTACGGATAGATCAAGAAGTCCAAGATATGGTAACCCACGCCAACGATAAGGTCAAAAAGCTGCTTTCCGAGCATATCGATCTACTTCGCGCCCTGGCTCTGGAGTTACTTGAAAAAGAAACTCTGACCTCCGACGATATCAAAACAATCATGGCCGCACACTCAGCTATCGACCCCGACGACAAAGAAAAAGTGGCCACCGCCTCCGAACCTTTGCTCAACGCAGAACAAGAATAGGACGCTGCACGACAGATCCCCCTTTACCGAAGGATACGAGCCAGCCATGTGCGTTGCCGACCATCAAACGCAGATCATGGGAATCTTGAACGTCACCCCAGATTCGTTTTCGGACGGCGGCTACTTCGTTGCCGCCGAAACAATTGCCGAACAGGTGGAACGGATGATCGAAGCAGGAGCTTCAATCATCGATGTTGGCGGTGAATCCTCCCGGCCAGGCGCGGCAGCGGTCTCCGAGAAAGAAGAACTGGCCCGGGTCCTGCCGGCTATTAAAACCATTCGCCAACATCACGATATTGCCATTTCCGTGGATACCACCAAGGCAAACGTTGCCCGTGAGGCCATGGCCTGCGGTGCCAGCATAATCAATGATATTAGTGGTTTGCGTAGCGACCCGGAAATGATCCAGGTAATCATGGCAACTGGCGCCCAAGCCGTGATTATGCATATGCAGGGATCGCCGCGAACCATGCAGAAAAACCCAGTTTATATTGATCCGGTAATGGAAATTAGAAACTTTCTGGAAAAACGGGTATTATGGGCTGAATCACAAGGGGTCAAGAAAGAAAAACTGATCGTTGACCCTGGGATCGGCTTCGGGAAAACGGTGCAACATAATCTTTCTATTCTCAAGCACCTTAACGAATTCAAGAAGATTGGTTGCCATGTGCTCATTGGTCATTCCCGCAAGGCCTTCATCGGCACAACCCTGGGCCGAGATATAACCGACCGCGACACGGCAACGGCTATTGTTTCGGCACTGTGCGTAAACCATGGCGTCGATATCCTTCGGGTGCACGATGTAGAGATGACCGCGCAGGCCATCCGGATGACAGAGGCCATACTTACCGCGCCTTAAAGTAACCCGGTCATCCCTACAAAAAACGGTTACCAACCCCATCTGCGTTGAGACGCTGTTGAAAAAACGAATCCAAAGATACCTGGCTTATAATCAGGAACGCAAAAACAAGGCAGTGGCTTTCGACCAGAACAAAGCCACCCTGCTCTTTCAGATCGTCCCGTATCTTCTCCACTGTAACTATCCCGACCTTCCTGGCTATGTCGAAAACGATGCTTGCCCTTATGGCATCCACCTTTTCAAGGCCGAAGAAACGGTTGACCACACCCTCTTTAAACGATTTTTCCCTTCCTCATCCGCCCTCAACACCAAAACAGACTCGCCGTACCCGGACAAACCGTACATCCACTCACTAAAAACCATCGGCAGCATCGGCACCATTGCCCAGACCGATGTTTCCGATTGCGACTACTGGATCAGCATCCGCCGCGAGGAGTTAAGTGAAACTGGCCTCACTCTCCTTGAACAAAAATGTCGGGGTATTGAAGAGTGGGCAATGACCAAGGGAACAGAAATCTATTTCTTCCCTATGGATATCGATGAAACCCGCGAAAACCGTTTTGAATCCGCTGCCGAGGATGAATCCGCCGGTTCTTCACTGAAACTGCTGCTCAAGGATGAACTGTTTCGAACCCACATCCTGGTGGCCGGGAAAATGCTCTTGTGGTGGCTGATCCCACCAGGATTAAGCGACAAGGGATACCAATCCTTTGCCGAAAAAATGATTAAAAGTAAAACCATCAACCAGGATTTCTTCATCGATCTTGGCTACCTGAACATTGTTCCCAAAGAAGAGATTTTCGGTGCTTGCCTGTGGCAGATGAAC
>JAQYVW010000165.1 GCA_030145325.1 Desulfurivibrionaceae bacterium | reverse complement strand
CTATTTTACGTTTCCCGTTATGGGCGAGATAATTACGTCGATGCGACGGTTGATGGCCCGTCCTTCCGGGGTGGCGTTGGAAGCCAGCGGCCGGATCGACCCGAAGCCCAAGGCGGTGATGTGCTCGGCCGGCAGGGTCTGGTTGGCCACCAGGTATTCTTTCACTGCTTCGGCGCGTTGCTGGGACAGATGCTCGTTGGTGGCCGCTGTGCCTGTGCTGTCGGTATGGCCTTCCACTACGACGTTAGGGTCGCCGAAGGTGCGCACCGCTTGCTGTACCTTGCTGAGAAGAGCGTAGTTTTCCGGCATGATGATTGCCTTGCCCACTGGGAACTTGATGCCACTCATTCGGATAACCAGCTGATTGCCTTGTTTGTAGACCTCGGCCTCATCCGAGGCAAAATAGTTCTGCACCTCGTTGTAGAGTTGATTGAACTTTCGCTCGGCTGCAAGGCGCTGCTCGACGGCTTGTTTCTCGGCCGCCAGTCGTGCCTCGGTGGCCAGTTTCTCTTTGCTTGTTCCCTCCAGGGCAGCGATTTTGGTGTTCAACTCGGCGATTTGCGTCTCATAGTTGCTCTGCAGTGATTCCATCTTGCTCTGATCGGTCCTTACTTGTTCGCCGATAAATTTACGATCTGACTGTAACGCATCGACTGTGCCGACGATATTTGCGATCTGGGTGGAGAAAGATTGGTTACGCATGTCAGGAGCACCGAGTCTGGATGTCACCTGACCGAGCATACCTTCCACCCAGAGGGCGATGCCCTCAGGGGATATTCCCTGAAGTTTGGCGCTCTGTCGGCTGATCGCCAGCAACCTTTGGGCGTTGAACAGGGCAGCCCCAGCCTTTTTCAGCATGGCTTCTTTTTCATAGGGATTGTTTGAAATAAAGGTATCCACCGCTTGCAGTTCCTTTGTGGAGGCCGCCAATAGCTCGGGTGCTAGTTTTTTGGCGCCTTCCTGAGTAGCCAGGGCAATGGTGTCGCGGACCTCTCCCAGGGTTTTCTCCTTGATGGCACGCAGTTCCATGGACCTGAGATTCTCAACCACGCGGTCCTGGTTACGTTGTGCCGACTTCAGGTTGTCGTTCTCAATGGCGCGCGTGAGATCTAGGAAACCCTCTTCGGCTTTGGCATAGTCGGTTTCGAAAATAGTGGCTCCGGCGGTCCGCGCATCCTCCCTGGCCTTAATGGCGGCGGGAAGCACAGTACGTGCAACCTTGGTATTTTCCGTGGCACTCTTCAGCTGAGCACGTGCCATCGCCACCCGCTCGAGGATGCCGGCAATTTCATCGCCGCGTTTCAGGCCCTGCTTGGCGGCCTGTAGGTTTTCTTCGGCCTTGGCGAACAAGGTGGGCGAAAGTACATTAAGTTGGTTCTGCCGGCCCGCGATAATCTGACTATCCAACTGGGAGACGAGTTCGCCGGGGTTGCCGGTCACGTCGATGGGTTCGACCGTCGCCTGTTGCACGGCGCAGGAAGTTAGAGAGAACACAAACATGAAATACATCAGTATCATTGTGAGAGCTGGTCTGCGCATTTGATTTCTCCTTAAATAATTAAAATTCTGAATTCGTTTTCCCAGCCGACCCCGGTTGAACAACAGATAAGCTGTGCCAATCTTAAGCATTTAAGGAAAATTTCAATTAAAGATGGTTCCTGATAGTGTCGGGTCAGTTTAAGTCTGATTTGGGGAATTGTCAGATCGAATGAGTATTGCTACATCTTATCGTCTCTCTTTATTCTTCCTGTTTTTTGAACTTTTTGCCGATTTGAAAGGCCTGGCCCACTATGTTTCCTAAGCCGTGGTACTTGCGGATCACCGGGGAAAAGACGAGGGGCTTGAGCAGATCCACATCAGGCAGGTTTTTTTCGCCGAGAATGGCCTTGTCCGCCTTGAC